>JAJYAR010000099.1 GCA_021779435.1 bacterium | reverse complement strand
TCGCACGGGCGCGCCGTCGCGGTGATCGCGGTGTCCGACCGGTTCTCGCCGGATGAAGTCGTGGACGTGAGCAACGGCTGCGAGTTCAACACCTATTACGGGCTGAATCTTCCCGAAGGGGAGTACCGGCTCCTGGTCGCCTGCGACATCAATGGTGACGGGCAGTACACCGCGGGCGAGGTGGTCGGTTCGCGAAGCCTGTCGGTGCATCCGGAAAATGCCGACGACCGCGTGAAGGGTGGTGTGGATATCGAACTTGGAGGCAAGGGGCAGGCCGCGGCTCCGCCCGCGCTGCGCGTGGCGGCCCGCGTCGCGAGCGCCCCGGCGGAGTCCTGTTTCTTCCCCAAAGGCACGCTGCGCACGCTCGACGACCCGATCTTTTCTCCCGAGATGGCGGAGCTGGGACTCTATCAACCCGCGGCCTTTCTCGAACGGGCGCCGATGATGTTCTACGCCCTCGACGAACAGGTCGGCTACAGGATTCCAGTGATCTTTGTCCACGGAATCGGCGGCTCCGCCCGTGAGTTCGCGTCCATCATCGAGAAAATCGACCGCACGAAATACCAGGTCTGGTTTTTCCATTATGCGTCCGGCACCGATCTCGGGCAGCTGAGCGCGATGTTTCACCGGATCTTTCTCTCCGGGAAGGTCATTCCCCAGGACCAGGTGCCCGTGGTGATCGTCGCGCACAGCATGGGCGGCCTCGTGGTGCGTGACGCGCTGAACCGGATGACGGGCAGGCCCGGTGAAAACACGGTTGCGCGGCTGATCACGATCGCCAGCCCCCTGGGCGGCCATCCCGCGGCGAGCCGAAGCAAAAATGCGCCGGTGGTCATTCCTTCCTGGCGGGATCTCGATCCTGACAGCAGGTTCATCCGGCAGCTCCATTCCCGTGCGTTGCCCGGCACCCTTCGTTACCATCTGTTCTACACGTTTGGGGACGACCGCTCGGTGCGACTGGGCGAGGCGAGCGACGGGGTCGTGCCGCTTTCGAGTCAGTTGACGCCCGCGGCGCAACGCGAGGCCACCGTGCAGTTCGGGTTCAACGCCACGCACCAGGGCGTGCTGCGCGATCCCGCGCTGATCCAGCGCGTGGTGGACGTGATCGCCGAGGTGAAGGCGCCTTTCCCGGAGGACCACATGCGGGAGCTTTTCCGCGGCGGTTACAGCCTGCCGCTCGGGAAGCAGTACACGGCAAGGGAAGCCTATTTCATCCGCGAACTCGGGCGGTACATGGACGCCCTGGTCGCCGGTCGGATTGCGCCGATACACCCCGCGCAGGAACATTTCGTCAAGGCGTGTCGCGGCGAAGTGCCTGCCACGGAAGAGGTGGAACGCGCGTGGGCGAAGATGAATCGGGACCTCCCGGACCGCTGACCCCGGGATTGGGGCCGTCATCGCGAACGCGGCGGATTCATGTCGCCGGTTGCGATGCCTGTTTGTAGCCGGGGTCCGCTGACCCCGGGGTATGTCGCCGCCGGCCCAGCGGCCCAGCGGTCCGGCCCCGTCCCGGCCGCAAATCCCCGGCCTCTGCGGAGGCCGGCTCGGAAACCAACCGCGAATGGACGCGAATGGACGCGAAGCGCGAGCCCCGTGATGGTCGGAGCTGTCGGAGCGAATTTGTCCGCGATGGTTTTCTCGTGGCGCGAAGCGATCCGGCGGCGTCGTTGATGCCGCGGGCCGGTCTTCCACTCGCTGGCGCTCGCGGCCACGTGCTGCGGGAGAGGGGCGGCACTCGGCTGCCGGCCTGTTGCACGAACATCCCGCGTGCGCCTCGCGAGGCTTGACTCGACGTGCGGGACGGCGGCCTTTGGGATCCGTTGTGGCGAAAAACTCCGCGCAATCCGAATCGAGTCTTCACCCGCGAAACCGGCATGGCGGCCGGTACGATTTCGCGGCGCTGGTTCGTGTTCGACCGGAACTCGCCGGTTACGTCGAGCGCAGCCCCGTGGGCGAGCCCACCATAGATTTCGCGAATCCCGACGCGGTCCGCACCCTGAATGCCGCGCTGCCGCAACGGTACTACGGCGTGACGGACTGGGACATACCGCCGGGCTACCTCTGCCCGCCGGTTCCCGGACGCGCCGACTACGTTCACCATCTCGCGGATCTCATCGCCGATGGACGTCCCGCGCCGGAGCGGAACCGCGGTGAGGTTGTCGTGCTGGACATCGGTGTCGGCGCCAACTGCATCTACCCGATCATTGGCGTGGCCGAGTATGGCTGGCGTTTCGTGGGAGCCGATATCGACCCGGTCGCGCTTGCGTCGGCGCAACGCATCGTGAGTGCGAACGCCAGGCTTGCCGCGCATGTCGAACTGCGGCGCCAGAATTCCGCGAACGCGGTTTTCGCGGGGATTGTGAAGCCCGGCGAAACGTTCGCGGCGACCCTGTGCAATCCGCCCTTTCACGAATCGGCGGCCGAAGCGTCCCAGGCGACCGGGCGCAAGCTTCGCAACTTGTCCGGCGGGTGGCGCGTCGCGCCGGTGCTGAACTTTGGCGGCCGGGCGAATGAGCTCTGGTGCGCCGGCGGCGAGGTGGCGTTTATCCGGCGGATGATCGCCGAGAGCATGCGGCGACCGCAGCTCTGCCGCTGGTTTACGACGCTGGTGTCGAAACGCGACAGTCTGGCCCCGATCGAGCGGTCGCTTGCTGCCGCCCGGCCGGCGGAGGTGCGCATCATTCCGTTGGCACAGGGCCAGAAGAAGAGCCGGATCCTGGCCTGGCGGTTCTAGGCGGGTTCGCATCTGTGTATCGCTCACGTCGGCCGGGACGATGCACCTCGCGAGGGCGCGGCGGCCTCGCGGTTTGTCATCTAATCAGACGACACGCGGAATCGAGGTGCGGCGTTGTGGTGGCCGGCGGCGGCGTCCAAGCTGTCGTTGAGTCAGCTCACTCGCAAATCACACCCCATGATGTTCAGCGCTCCTCGCATCCTCCAAGCCCTTGTCCTGTTCGCCGTCGCCGCAGTCTGCTCCGGTGCCACGGCACCCGGCCGCATCAAGATCGTCCTCGTGGGTGACTCGACCGTGACGGACAGCGCCGGCTGGGGCGGTGGGTTCTCACGGCTCGTCGACCCGGAACGCGCCGAAGTGATCAACACCTCACAAGGCGGCCGAAGCTCGATGAGCTTCATCAAGGAAGGCCGTTGGGAGAGGGCGCTCGCGCTGAAAGCCGACTATTACCTCATCCAGTTCGGCCACAACGACGAGCCGGGGAAGCCCGGACGCTCGACGACTCTCGAGGAGTACCGGCGCTACATGGAGCAGTACGTTGACGAGGCGCGGGCGAGCGGAGCCATTCCCGTGCTGGTGACGTCGCTTGTCCGCCGGCAGTTCGACAAGAACGACGACCATCGGATCAACTCCAGCCTGGAATCCCACGTTGCGATCGTGAAGGAGATTGCCGCCGCGAAGCATGTTCCCCTCGTCGACCTCCATGCCCGCAGCAAGGCGCTCTGCGAGAAGCTTGGACGTGAGGCCTGCCACACCTTCAGCCCGACAAAGACGGTCGACGGAAAATCGGCTTACGACGGCACGCACCTGAACGCGGAGGGACACGTGATGTTTGCCGAGCTGGTCGTCGACGAATTGAGGCACGGCGTTCCCGCGCTGGCGCCGATCTTCCTCGCGAAGGCGGTGGATGCCGCGCAGCCGCGGGTGCAAGCCGACGCCATCGTGTCGGCCGATGGTTCAGGCACCCACACCACCGTGCAGGCCGCCGTCGACGCCGCGCCCTCGCAGGCCGGCAAACCGTTCGTCATCCAGATCAAGCCGGGCGTCTATCACGAGCACGTCGTCATCCCCGAGGACAAGCCGCGCATCCGGTTGGTCGGCGATCGCGGGGAGACGGAGAACACCGTCATCTCCATGGGCACCAACGTCGGCTCGGTGGATGCGAACGGGAGCAAGCTGAGCACGCCGGACAGCGCGACCGTGCTTGTGCGGGCGGACGATTTCACGGCGGAGAACATCACCTTCGAGAACACCACCACGCGCGAACAGAGGATTCAGGCCCTCGCGTTCTATATCACTGGAGATCGGGCGATCCTGCGGCACTGCCGATTTCTCGGGTGGCAGGACACGTTGCGCGCAGATTCGCCGCGCGACCGCATCGCACGCCAGTACTTCGTCGACTGCGCGATCGAAGGGCATGTGGATTTCATCTATGCGGCCGGAACGGCGGTGTTTGACCGCTGCCACATCCACTGTCGCGGCGACGGCTACATCACGGCTGCATCGACCCCGGCGAATGCGCCATTCGGCTACGTGTTTCTCGATTGCCGCGTGACGGCCGCGCCTGGCGTTCAGACTTATCTCGGCCGCCCGTGGCGTCCGTATGCCTCGGTGACGTTTGTCCGCTGCGAGCTTCCGGCCGAGGTGGTGCCGGCGGGGTGGCACAACTGGGGAAAAGCCTCGAACGAGCAAACCGCGAGATTCGCCGAGTACAAGTCGAGCGGTCCGGGCGCACGGCCGGCCGACCGCGTCCCGTGGTCGCACGCGCTCACCGACGCCGAGGCGGAGCGGATCACAGTGGGCAATGTCCTCGCTGGCTCGGACGGATGGAAGCCGTAGCGGCGGCGTGTCTCGACACGAACATCCAATCTGGAACCGCGAGGAGCGCGAACAGACGCGAAAGTCCGAGACTCTCACACGCCTTCGCGCTCATTCGCGTCCTTGGCGGTGAGCGTGCCTTGGTCCGGATCTGTGTCCATCAGGGGCGGGGCGGCGTATCTAGCATGGGCAAACGGAGCCAGTGAACGGCGGGCTCGGCGCCGTGAGCACAGAAGTTCGGGTTGCCAGCCCTACGCCGCGGGTCAGGCTGCGCGAGAACCGATGTGAAAATGAAGTCGCCGAACCGCTGGTTGAACGACTACTTGAGACGAACCACACCCGCATGCGCTGTGATCAAGAGGAAAGCGCACGCAGCGACGCTCGCTTCCTGCGCCCTCATCGTGCCGAGTCTTTGTGCCATTTACTACCGGCATGCTGGAATCAAAGAGAGCGAACCATACTGGGTCTGGGCGGCAGTCACGATGTGGAAGATTCACGCTGGCGTGGTTGCGTTGACGATCGTCCTGTGGATTTTCGAGAAGCCTCGCCTCACGAAGTATGTTCCTGTGGAGCCGCTCGACGATGATGATGACGAGCGTTGATCGGATGCATGGCGCGATGACGCGCCGCACGATCCTCGGGTTTGTCTTGGCCGTCGGGCTGTTCGCGGGCTGCCACAGATACGTCGAATCGACACCCAGGCAGATCCTCGAAGGCGATGATCGTGGCAACTACCGCCGTGTATTCGGCCGGGAACCGGAGCCGGACGTCGCTGTTCTTAATTCCGTCGTCGTCGCGTATTCGTGGCGGCCGGGGGTGGTGACCTCGGACGACTTTGAATTCGAACTGCTCGTTCCAGACACGTGGATCACGGGGTGGATGAAGTCCCTGTTCCCGAGCACGCTTGGGCTAGATAGGCGAAAAGAGAATCCGATCCGCAGTTGGTACCTGCCGAAGCCGCTCTCTGCGTACGAATGTTATCGGGACCGTTCGAGCGTCGGCTATCTCCACATGCTCGTGGACAAATCCCCCGAGCCCGACGGTCGCCGTCGTGTGTTCTTGAGCAAGCACTGAGCGCGCCGCGGGCCTGCCGCACGCGCGTGAGGCGGGCCAACGGGACGCCCGCGGGGATATCTGACTTGTGCGATGGCTTGTTTCCGACTATCTCGCTTGTCCGCGGTCGGAACGCGGCCTGCCGCGACGATCCGACCGCGGATCGTCGCCCCTTGTTAGGTCCGAGCACCCCATGTCCAAAGACACCGGCCACACGTCGAGTCCGTTTCCCAGGCGCGACAAACTGCGGTTCAACCAGGCGAGCCTGGAGGCCGCTCAGGCCGATGCCCGGATGGGCAACTGGCAGTATGATCCCAAGACCGGCCACGGCGTCTGGTCGAACGAGATGTTCAACCTGTTCCGGTGTGATCCTTCGCGGGGGCGCCCGGGATGGAACGACTTCGTCGACCTGGTGCACCCCGATGACAGTGCGGCCATGCGCGCGGCGCACGAGCCGTCCCCGGCTGAGGGAGATCGCTGCGAGGCCCATATCCGCACCAATCCCGCACTGGGCCCGGTGCGCTACCTTCACCTGATCGTCCGCGCCGTCCGGGATCCGGAAGGGGGGCTGCGGTACCTCTCGGGAACCGTCCAGGACGAAACGGAGCGGCGTCTCGCGGAGAACATCATGCTCGAACGCGAGGCCCGATACCGCGCCCTGTTCGAGAACAACCCGGCCCCGATGCTGATTTACGAGCGCGGGACGCTGCAGATTCTCGCGGTGAACGGCGCGTTTCTCCGCAATTACGGCTATACCGACGCCGAGGCGGTCGCGATGCGGCTGACCGATCTGTACCCACGCGAGGAGAAGGACCGGATCGCCTCGCTCATACCGGCGCTTCACGGGTACGCGAATGTCGGGGAGTGGCACCATGTGCGCCGCGATGGTTCCATAATCACGATCGTGGCGACGTCGCACGACCTGAGCTACGACGGACGGGATGCGCGCGTCGCCGTGCTCACCGACATCACCACCTGGAAGCGCGCGGAGGAGGCGATGCGCGAATCGAATGCGAACCTCGACCGGCGAGTCATGGAACGCACGGCGGAGCTCGCGATCGCGCGTGACCGCGCCGAGGCCGCCGACCGGTTGAAGTCGGCATTTCTTGCGACGATGTCGCACGAACTCCGCACGCCGCTCAACTCGATCATCGGGTTTACCGGCATCATCCTGCAGCAGCTGGCCGGACCGCTGAACCCGGAGCAGACGAAGCAGCTGAACATGGTCCGCGACAGCGCTCGCCATCTGCTGTCGCTGATCAACGACGTGCTCGATATTTCCAAGATCGAGGCGGGGCAGCTTCAGATCATCTCGGAGCCGTTCGACGTCCGCGCGGCCGTCGAGAAGGTCGTGGGGCTGGTCCGGCCGCTCGCGGAGAAGAAGGGACTGACGCTTCACTCCACGTATTCGACGAGCATCGAGGAGGCGCTGGGCGATCAAAGGCGCGTCGAGCAGATCCTGCTCAACCTGCTGAACAATGCGGTGAAATTCACCGAGCGCGGCGAGGTCGTGATCGCCGTTGAATCTGAGAAGACCGCACCGGCGCGTCCGTTCGATCCAGGGCGGACCGAGGGCTGGAGCACGGACGCCGGCGACGACATGCCGATGCTGCGTTTCGTCGTGCGCGACACCGGCATCGGAATCAGGCTGGAGCATCTTCCCGTCCTTTTCCAGCCGTTCCGGCAGATCGACATCGGGCTCACGCGACGGCACGAAGGCACGGGACTCGGCCTGGCGATCTGCCGGCGGCTTGCCACGCTGATGGGAGGCGAGATTCACGTCGCGAGCGAGTGGGGGAAGGGCAGCGAGTTCACCGTCACCCTTCCCGTGTGCGTGATCCCCGTCGAGATCGGCGATTTCATCAGCGACCGGCCGGCCGGCGGAACGAACGGCGCGCAGCCATGAGCCGCCCCTCGTCTTTGCCGGCCAGGTGCGGAGGACGCCTCTCCCGCGCGACAAACCCGATGCCCTGCGGCGAAGGGCGACCCCGGATACAACGATGAAACTCAACATCCTCCTCATCGAGGACAACGAACAGAACCGGTATCTGATCAGTTACCTCCTCGAGCGTAGCGGTCACGCCGTCGCGACCGCGACCTCGGGTCCGGCTGGAATCGAGATGGCGGGGCGGGTGCAGCCGGAGCTGATCCTCCTCGATATCCAATTGCCCGGGATGGATGGCTACGCCGTGGCGCAGGCGTTGCGGACGGAGGAGCGCTTCCGGCGGATCCCGATTATCGCGGTGACCTCCTACGCGATGGTCGGAGACCGCGAGAAGGCGCTGGCGGCCGGCTGCGATGGCTACATCGAGAAGCCGATCGATCCGCAGACGTTCGTTTCGGAGATCGAGCGTTTCGCGCCCCGGCAAACCAAGGAGACCAGCACATGAACCGTGTTCTCATCGTCGACGACAAACAGGAGAGCCTCTACTTCCTGA
>JAJYAR010000098.1 GCA_021779435.1 bacterium | reverse complement strand
GGCCGCGGTTTCGCGGCGCGACCGTATCACGCCGGGCTCGATGCCGACGAGCGGGCTCGCAACCAGGAAGCCTTCCTGAGGGACGACACCCGGATCGTCTGCGCGACGATCGCGTTCGGCATGGGCATCAACAAGCCGAACGTGCGGTGGATCATCCACCACGACCTGCCAAAGAACATCGAGGGGTACTACCAGGAAACCGGACGCGCCGGGCGCGACGGACTGCCGGGCGATTGCCTGCTGCTCTTCAGCGGCGGGGACATCGCCAAGCAGACGCACTTCATCGACGAGATCACCAGCGAGCCGGAGCAGAAGGTCGCCCGCGCGCAGCTCCGGCAGATGGTCCAGTATGCCGAAAGTGCCGGGTGCCGGCGTTCGGAGCTGCTCGCGTACTTCGGCGAGGCGTTTCCGCTGAACAACTGCGGAGCGTGCGACAACTGCGTCGAACCGCGCGAAACCTACGACGGCACCGTCGTGTCCCAGAAGTTTCTCTCGTGCATCTACCGGATCCTGCAGAACAGCGGATTCACGGTTGGCATGAACCACGTCATCGAAGTGCTGACCGGTGCGGATACCGACAAGATCCGCCGCTGGCGCCACGACCGCCTCACCACGTACGGGATCGGCGGAGAGCTTTCCAGGCCGCAATGGACTGCTGTCGGCCGCGAACTCATGAGACTCGGCTACGTGACCGTCGCCGATGGCGAATATGCGACGCTGGACATCACGCAGGAGGGCATGGCCGTCCTGAAGGCGAGGACACCGATCACGTTGACGAAGCCGATGGTGATGCCGAAGGCGAAGCGCGTGACCCGGCGCGAGGGCGAGATCGCCTGCGACGAGATCCTGTTCGACCGCCTCCGCGCCCTGCGGAAACGGGTTGCCGACGAGCGCCACGTGCCGGCCTACATCGTCTTCGGCGACACGACGCTGCGCGCGATGGCACGATATTATCCAACGAGCGTGGCGGAGATGGAGGGCATTCCAGGAATGGGCGACAAGAAGCGCGCCGAATTTGGCGAAGCCTTCGCCTCTGAAATCGCCGGGTACCTGAAGACGAACTCGCGGATAGCCTTCGAATAGCGCCCCGGCGCGACAACTCTCACCGCACGAAACAGTGCGAACCCCGAGATTGGGCTACCGCCGATCAAGGTATTCTCAGTGGACTCTGTGTCGGAGCTCCGTGCTCTCTGTGGCCAGTCTGATTTCGGAATCCAGGCGATCGATCTCTGATTCGGTCCGCCGGGTCGCACACCAGAGGATGGTGCGGGACTTGGGCCTCAGCGTTCTCGTGGGATCGTCCTCCGCGGTCACGAGCGAAGCGATGCCCGCGCGGGGCGCTCGGCTCCGCGCGGGACATCCTCGTCAACAACACATGCTATGGCCCCAAAAGTTTCGACTGCTCGGCGTCGTTCCAGCCGCCGTCCTCGTTGGTCGGCTCGACAGCCTCCACAAATTGAATGCCGTCCGTGAAGCTCCACAACCAGCACTCCCCGCTGAGCCGGTCGTGCACCAAGACGTAGTCCGGCACCGCACTCCGCCCCGTGCTCGTGATGCTGTACTGGCCGTGCGTGAGCTGGTCGAGGATGCCGGGTAACAGCGAGACCGGCTGCGTCGCCTCGAGGGAGACGGTCCAGCTTCCGCTCACGCCAATGGGCATGTGCCCCTGAAAATAGTAGCCGAAGAAGCGCGGAGGAACGAAACAACCCGTCGCACGAAGACGCCTCAGCTGTTCGTTCACCAACGCCACGAAACCGGTCCTCCACGGATAGTCTTCCGGTAGTTCAAATCCAGGCAGCGGGATCAGCAGATTGTCTTCCATGACCGCGTCTCCTTTCGGTTATTCGTACGGATAATTAACGGCGCGTTCCCTCGGAGTCTGAAGCAAGTTTGGGATTTTGCGTACAAATGCTCAGTGCACTTGCGGGGTTTCCCGTAGCTCAGCAGAGTCACAGCGTGCCTTTCACCCGCAAGTTGCAGGAACTCTCGGAGGAGCTGGCAGTGATCGACGACAGCCAGGAGCGGCTGTCGATCCTGGTCGACCGCACCCGCAATCAGCCTCCCCTCCCGCCCGCCGACCGGGTGGCGGCAAACCGCATCCCCGGCTGTGTCTCGACGGTGTGGCTGGTCGGCGAATACCGCGACGGAAAGTGCTACTTCCGTTCCGATGCGGAGTCGCCCGTCGTCCGCGGACTGGTCGGCTTCCTGTGCGAGTTCTTCAGCGGCTTCCCGCCCGGTGCCATCATCGCGACCACCCCCGATCCGCTCGAGGCCCTTGGCCTGATCCGAAATCTCTCGCCCACCCGCCGCAACGGTCTCGCAGCCGCACGCGCGGCAATCCGTGCGTTTGCAGCCAGCCGGCAGTCCGCATCGCATGACCGCGGGACGTGAGTCGAAGGAGCCGAGTCATCGTGAGCCCGCTCTACGACGCCCATAACCATCTGCAGGACGCATGGCTCGCACCGCATCGTGCACGCATCCTGGCCGACCTGGCCGGGCTTTCCCTCGGGAAGGCCGTCGTGAATGGCACCGCCGAAACCGACTGGAACGACGTCGCCGCTCTCGCACGTGGGCACGACTTCGTGCTGCCGAGCTATGGACTCCACCCGTGGTACGTGGGGAACGCCACGCCAGGGTGGCGGGAGGCGCTGTTGGCGCGTCTTGCCGATCCTAAGGCAGCCGTCGGCGAAATCGGATTGGACCGTTGGATACTGGAGGGCGCGCGTCCCGACGACGCTCGGCTCGCCGGGCTGCGTCGCGCCACGCTCTCCGAGCAGAGGGAGGCCTTCGTGTGGCAGCTGCAGCTTGCCGCCGACCGGAATCTTCCCGTTTCGATCCACTGCATTGACGCGTGGGGGCCCCTCTCCGAAACGCTGCAACGGACGAAGCTGCCCGCGCGCGGATTCCTCCTTCACGCCTATGGCGGTTCCCTGGAAACGGCGCGGGAGCTGGCGGCCCGCGGCGCCTATTTTTCGTTCAACGGTGCGTTCCTCGCCGCGAGACACGCCTCGAAGCGGGCGGTTTTCGCCTGGGTGCCGAAAGACCGGCTCCTCGTCGAGACCGATGCCCCCGCGATGCCCCTTCCCGAGGAGCACCGGCGCTACACGCTGCGCGGACTTGCGGATGGCAGCCCCGTCAACCATCCGGCCAATATCGCCGCCGTTTATGACGGCCTCGCGATTGTGAGAATGGTTCCCCTCGAGGAACTCGCGGCGCAGGTGGAGAACAACTTCAACCGGTTCTTCGGCGGATAGGCAGGCCACCGGAACGGCGCTTCGCCGAGACACGCCGGGCGCAGAGCCCGGTTTTGGGGCAAAAAGAAACCGGCGGCGCGTTTCCGCACCGCCGGCGAGGGTCACACGAGCCTCTTTTCTTCCGACCTTACCGCCAGTAGGCCGGAACGAAGAAGTATCCCGATCCCTGGTTTTCCCAGTGAGCGGCGACGTACGTGTGCGTGTTCATGGGCGGAATCTCCCAGTGTCCCGCGACCCAGGAGTAACGTCCTCCGTCAAACGACCAGTATCCAGGAATCCATACGGCGTTTGCGACCGGAGCAGGCGTCACGACGTCGGCCACGGGCGGCGGCGGGACAGCGGGAACCTGCTGCACGACCCGATAGGTGCGCACGCGGCGCACCTCGCGGGGCTCGCCGTAAACCGTGCCCTGCTCGTGGTCGGCGCTGTTGCCGATCGTGCCGCCAGCCAGTGCGCCCGCGGCACCGCCGATGAGGGCGCCGCCAAGGGCATTCCCGCCGCCGCTGTTGTTGCCGATGATCGCACCGGCCAGCGCTCCGAGCGCTCCACCGGCAACGGCGCCGTTTTGAGTATTCGGACCCGTGCCGACACAGCCCGTCATGAGGCCGGCTGCCGCGACGGCCGAGAGAAGGAAGATTGATTTTCTCATGGCTCAGTCCTCCCGGTTAACGATGCCAGCCACGACCACCGCCGTGCCATCCACCGTGCCCGCCGCTGAAATGGCTGTAGCCGAAACCGAAACTCAGCGAGACCGGCGGGGAGTAATACCTCGGCCCATAGTAATACGGAGCACTGTCGTAGTAGATCACCTGCGGGGCGGTCTCGTAGATGACGGTCGGCGCCGGAGCCGGCGTGACGACGGTCGTCGTCGTGGGAGCGGGAGCGGTTGAGGTGGGAAGCAGCTGATACGCGACCGTGTTCAGAAGGCCGGCCGAGTTGCGGGTGATCACCGTCACCTGCGTGCTCGTCTGGCTGATCTGGACGATCGTGAGGCCCTGCGCCGCCGCAACAGCGCTGACCTCGGAGGCCGTGGGGAGCCGGGGCGCATAAATGACCTGGTTGGGTGTCGGCGCTGTCTGCAACGCCTGGTCCTGGGCTGCCGGGGCAGCCTGCATGGGGGCGGGAGTCGCAACTCCCGAGTCCTGAGCCCGCAGCCCTGAGGCGGCCGCGGCGGCTAAGATAAGCACCGGTAGGAGTTTATTCTGCATGGGTGTAGGTGATTGTTCGGATGTGACCTGTACGTTAGACGAATTGTGCCACCTTGAAATTCACCCATTTTCTATGCACTCGCCGGCTCCGCTACTTGCGCTGGCGCAGCAGCAAGGAACGCACGGTTTTTCGTAAAACGAACTCTGCGCTCGCACCGCGGCATCCTTCCTCCGGCCCAGACCTCCGGCCGGAGACCCGAATCCATCGCTTTCAGGGAGCCGTGGTCAGGTGCCAATGCCCGCACAGCGGACAGAGGTAGGCCTTCCGACGGCGTTCAAGTCCAAGGACGGCCACGGCGTCGAGAGCGTCGGCCTGGGTGCGGTAGCGCCGCTTTCCGGTGCACATGCGCCGGCTCTCCTCACGCGTCGGTTTTTTCATCCTTCACGTTTTGCGGTGATGCTTCGGGCGGCATGGGGAGACGGAGCGCTGCGCCGCATGTTGCAGCCGGCGCCCATCGGCGCCAGCAAAACCCGCTGTCCCGAAACAGGGTGCGAACACAACCAAGTGCGGCGGAATGCGTCTATCGCCGTTGCGATGAACCTCTCCACCCTACGCCTTGCCGCCTGCGGAGCCTTCGCGGGATTTGCCGCCCTGGTCTGCGCCGCCCAACCCCTTGATCCGCTCGGGAAGTCCTTCGAGACGCCGCCCGACGATGCAAGGCCTACGGTGCGGTGGTGGTGGTACGGTCCCGCGGTGGTGAAGCCACAGCTCGAGCAGGAAATGAAGCTCATGAAGGCAGGCGGCTTCGGCGGGTTCGAGGTCCAGCCGACCTACCCGCTGGCGCTGGATGGTCAGTACCCCGGGCTCAAGAACCTGAAATTTCTCTCACCCGAGTTCTTCGACATGCTCGGCTTCACCGCCGGCAAGGCCAAGGAGATCGGGTTGCGCATGGACCTCACGCTCGGCAGCGGCTGGCCCTACGGTGGACCGATGTTCACCCGCGACGAGGCGGTGCAGTCGATCGGCGACCTCGGAAGGGTGAAGATTGCGGCCGGCCAGAAGTCCATCGAGGCTCCGGCGCCTTCGGGGCGCGGCGCCGTGGCTGACGCTCCTGTCATCGCCGCACTCCTCGGCCCGATCAAGGATCCGGCGACCGGAGGCTCCACCTACACGCCACTCAGGATCAACGGCCGCGCCGCGGAGCTTCCCGCGGACCTTCAGGGAGCCACCGAGGTTCGGTTCTTTGGATACGCGCCTGCCGGTCTCATGCAGGTGAAACGCGCCGCGTACGGCGACGAGGGGCTGATCGTCGACCACTACAGCCCGGCGGCGATCGAGAAATTCATCAGGATGGTCGCCGAGCCGTCGATCGCGGCATGCGGCGCCAACCCGCCCTTCTCCATCTTCTGCGACAGTCTCGAGGTCGCCGGCGAGGGCTGGACGCCAAATCTTCCGGACGAGTTCCGGCGCCGCCGCGGCTACGACCTCCTTCCGCTCCTGCCCGCCCTGTTCGACAACGATTTCCCGGGCGCCGCCGAGATCCGCGGCGATTACGGACGCACGATCGCGGAGGTCTTCAACGACGCCTTTGCCGACCGGTTCACGAAGCTGGCGCACGACCACCGCACGAAATTCCGTCTGCAGGCGTACGGCACGCCGCCCACCACCCTGACGACCTATGCCCGCGTTGACATCAGCGAGGGCGAGGGCACGGCCTGGCGATCCTTCTCAGGCACGCGCTGGGCGTCGTCGGCCAGCCACCTCCTCGGACGCCCGATCACAAGCTCCGAGTCGTTCACGTGGCTGCACTCGCCGGTGTTCATGGCGGCGCCGATCGATATCAAGGCCGAGTCGAACGTCCAGTTCCTCAGCGGCGTCAACCAGCTCCTGTACCATGGCTGGCCCTACACCGCTCCCGGGGTCGAATACCCCGGCTGGCGTTTCTACGCCGCCGCCGTCTTCAACGACAGGAACCCGTGGTGGATCGTCATGCCGGACGTGAACCGCTACCTCGCACGCACGTCCACGCTCCTGCGGCAGGGCACGCCGGCAAACGATATCGCGCTCTACCTCCCGGAGGAGGATGCCTTCACCGGCATGACTCCGCGCAACCTGCAGATGGTCGCGGCCGGCGGTCGCGGACTGCTCAACAATCTCGTGAGCCCGCTCGTTCCTCGCCTCCTCGACGCGGGATACGGATTCGACGGCATCGATGCGGGCCTGCTCGCCGCGCGGGGCACGGTCGATGGCGCGACGCTGGCGTTTGGCGACGTGAAGTACCGGGTCGTCGTGCTGCCTGCCATGAAGAGGATCGCACCCGCGGCAATCAGCACCCTCGAGACATTTGCCAATCAGGGCGGCATCCTCATCGCCGTCGACGCAGCGCCGACCTCGGCGCCCGGGTTTCACGCCAATGCCGCCGACCAGAAGCTCGTGCAGGAGGTTTCAGCGCGGCTGTTCAGCGGGCCGAACGCCAGGGGCGTCGTTGTCCCCGCGGACCAGCTCGCCGCGACGCTTGCACAAAAGCTCACGCCCGACCTGACGTTCTCCGAACCGCAGCAGAGTCTCGGCTTCGTCCACCGCCACATCGGCGACACCGATCTGTACTTCGTTGCCAATACCTCGAACCAGCCGGTGACGACCACGGCCATTGTCCGCGCCACCGCACGCGGTGTCGAATGGTGGGACGCCGACACCGCACGCCGGACGCCCGCCCGCGTGCTCAGTTCCACGGAGAGCACGACCTCCGTCGCGGTTGAACTACCGCCGTTCGGCGCACAATTCCTGGTGTTCTCCCCGCGAGGCTCCCGCGCCGATGCCATCGCTCCCGCCGCTCCCGCCACTGGCGGAGCCGAAGCGATCGACCTCAGCGCCGACTGGGACGTCGCCTTCAAGAACGCCGCGCCCGAGCCCTCCCCGGCTGCCACCCATTATGCGACACTCGCGTCCTGGACGGAAAAGCCGGAGACAAAGTACTTCTCGGGCGTCGCGACGTACGTGAAACAGTTCGAGGTCCCCGCCTCGCTCCTCAAGTCGGGAGCCGCCCTGGTGCTGGATTTCGGCTCCGGTGAGCCGGCAACCGTCGCCGGTGGGAACATGGGGATGCGCGCCAACTTCCAGCCACCGATCGGCGATGCAGCGGTGATCACCATCAACGGCAAACGCGCCGGTGCCCTGTGGTGCCCGCCGTACCGCCTCGACGTGTCCGGCCTGGTTCACGAGGGCTCCAACACGCTCCGCATCGAGGTGGCCAATCGCGCGGTCAACTTCATGGCCGATCGTGAGCACCACCCGTTGCCCGACTACTCCGCGCTGAACGCGAATCGCGAGTTGGGAGGAAACCGGTTTCAGCCACAGGACATGGACCGGATTCAGACCACGCCCTCCGGCCTGCTCGGCGGGGTGCGACTCGTTGCGGAAGCCCGATAGGCATGGAAGCCCGATAGGTATCTTGGCCGGCTGCTTTTCCCTGGCGCCCCCCGGGAGGAGCGGCAGGCGCACGGCCTGCCCCGCGGTATTTTCTCCGGCCGTCACCCGGGGCATCAGACGTCCCATCGCGGTGGCAGTGGATGCCGCCACGAATGTCTATGTGTTAAATCAGGCCGATGGCACCAATGGCACCCTGCTTCAGTTTAACGCCAT
>JAJYAR010000097.1 GCA_021779435.1 bacterium | reverse complement strand
GGATTGGAGGCGTGAGGGGGGCGGCGTAGCGTACCGGGTCGCAAATGAATTTGCTCCTACTGGGGAGCCGCTCGGGCTGTAGGAGCAGATTTATCTGCGATGGATTGGAGTTGCGCGGGAGCGACCGCGCGCTACGGGACCAGGTCGAAGACCTTCACCTGTTTCTCGACTTCGTTCGTGCCGAAGATGAGCGAGAAGGTGACTTGGTCGGCCCTGCCGACGAGTTCCTCGTAACGCGAGAGGTTCCATTTCGAAACCGGCTCACCGTCGATCCGGGACACGAGGTCGCCGAATTGGATGCCTGCCTCGGCCGCCGGCGAATCGGGAATCACTCCGGCGACGCGCCAGTACGCCGGCGTCTTGCTGAAGCTCAGCCCCGCGCTGCGGCGCGGAGGGATCGTGATCGGCTCGTGCGTGTCGCGGAGAAACGTGACCCGGTCGTTGGTGGCATCGAACGTCACGGTGAAATACTTCAGCAGCCCTCCACCGACGGCGGACAACTCGTCGGTCAGGTCGACGATCGGCCGATGCACGATGTGTTCGGCGATCACGAGGTCTTCGGAAAGGCGCCCGATCTGCTGCGGATGGTCGCCCGCGATGGTGCCCACGGTCGCGCCGCGGCGCGGGCCCGAGAGGAACGGCGGGTTGATGCCGGTCGCGTTGATGCTGAAGGTGGCGTCGCTCCCGGTGTCCAGCAGCACCAGCAACGAGCGCGGCCCGAGCGTCACCCGGATGATCGGCGTCTTGTTCTGATCCTCGAAGCGCACCGACGCGCCCGGCGTGAGCGCCGTCCGGCTGGGCGGCTCGAGGAGCACGCGGTTGTGCGGGTAATCGAGCGTCAGGCGGGCGTTGCGGAAGAACGGGAACCCGAGCACCCCGTCGATGCGAATGCCGAGGTGGGCGGAAAGCGCCGCGCAGTCGTAGATGAGGACGGGCACGTCCTCGAAACGCGCGTCATCGAAGTCCATGCGACGAAGGACGGCTGAAGGAAGCTCCAGCAGGTCGCCCTCGGCGGAGGCCACGGACACGCGCGGGGCTCCGGGCCGCGGTTCGCCGATCCCGTAACGACGGGCGAGGGTCGGGGTGACGAGCGTGTTGGCGGAGCCCGTGTCGATCACGAAGTGGTAGGGGCCCTGCCGGTCCCACTTCGCTTCAACGATGATGAAGTTGCCGATGATCCGCGCGGGGAGGACCACGAGTGGTGAGCTGATGGTGGTGCGGCCCGGCGGGCGGGGCGTGCGACGAAACGGCAGGTACGCGCACCCCAGTGAAACCGCGAGCCAGAGTCCCGCGGCAACGAGGGCCATGCCTCGAAAGGACCTGTTGCGGCGCCGGGTGGCCGGGCCGCCGCTTGTCGGGAGTCGCGTGCTGCCGCCCGGGTTCATTTCACCGGTTTGGGGAGTCGCGCGCTCAGACCGAGCGACGCGATGGACATGACTGCGCCGGCGACGAACACGCTCTTGGAGCCGAAGCGCCAGAACACCACTCCGGCAATCATGGGCGTGATGGCTCGTGCGAGGGAACTCAGCGAGCGGAAGATGCCGAGGACCATTCCCTGTTCCTCAGGTTTTGCGTAGAGCGAGATGAGCCCGGACGTGGAAGGATTGACCAGACCCGAGCCGAGGGCGAGGGCGGCGAGTCCGGCGTACAGCACCCACGGCTGAGGCGCGTAGCCAATGAGCAGCAGGCCGGCGGTGGTGAAGACAAGGCCGTAGGAAAGGACGCGGACCTCGTCCATCTTGTTGAGCAGCTTCCTGACGATGTAGCCCTGGGTGATCACCGCGCAGAGGCCGAGGAAACCCAGGAGGAAGCCGTTTTGCCGGGCGGTGTACCCGAATCGCTGTGCGGCGAGGAAAGTCAGCGCCGACTCCATGGCGACGAACGCGACGGAGTAGATGAACGAGACCAGGTTGGCGCGGCGGACCGCGGGGTTGTGCAGGCCGAGGATTGCCTTGATGGGGTTCCTGAGCCGCGGCTCCCGCGCCTCCGAGCGGGATTTGTCGGAAAGCGTTTCATCGAACCGCGCGTAAACCCACACCAGGTTGATGAGGCAGAGGACGAGGGCGACGAGCGCCGGAACCGAAAACGGGTTGATGCCGAAGCGCGCGAGCGACGGGTGGGACGCATGCAGGTTCCAATGCATCGTGATCGCGCCGAGGGTGGGGCCGGTGATCAGGCCGAGTCCGAAGGCGGCGCCGACGAGGCCCATGGATTTGGAGCGTTCCTCGCGGGTGGTCACATCGGCCACGGCGGCCGTGGCAACGGAGAGGTTGCCGCTGAACGCGCCGCTGACGATCCGGGAGATGAGGAACAGCCAGAACGAGCCGCTGCATACCCAGACCAGGTAGCCGAGCGCGGTGCCGGCCACGGTCATGAGCAGCACGCCACGCCGGCCATGGCGATCGCTGAGAGCGCCCCAGAACGGGGCGAAGATGAACTGGAGGATCGAGAAGAAGGAACTCAGGACGCCGCCGAAGAGGACCGGAGCGTAGCTTTCGATCCCGGCCGAGGCGGCGAGCGCGTTGACGTGGCTGAGCATCCAACCGAGGACGCCGGTGTGTCCTTCGAGCTTGAGGTAGTAATCGAGCAGGTCCGGCCCGAGCGGAAAGATGATCGAGAACCCGACCAGATCTATGTACAGGGTGAGGAAGATGACGCCGAGCGAGAGAGGGCGCTTGGGAGGCTCGGTGGTGGAGTGGGATGACATGGGTGTGGGTGCGAAACGTCAGAACGAAAGACACATCGGGGTGCCACGCCAAGGCGCAAACGGAGCTCCGTGTGGCATGTGCAAGGCGCTAGGCAAGATGCACAAAGGCGCGTTGGGGACAACGCGCCCGAGTCACGCCGGAGGCGGCGGGGAAGACTGCGCGGCGGCGACGACGGGGGGCCCGGACAACGCCGCCCGCTATCCGTCCTGCTATGTCAGCAGGTTGCGGAGTGTCTGCTCGAAGGCGTCCTGCTGGAAGGGTTTCCCGAGGAACGCCACCCGCCCGTCGCTGTTGATTCGTTTGAGCACGTCGCTCTCCGAGTACCCGCTGATCAGCAGCACGCGGACGTCGGTGCTGATGGCGCGAAGCGCGCCGAGGGTGGCTTCGCCGCTCATTCCAGGCATCAGCAGGTCGATCACGACAAGGGTCCAGCGGGCGGCGTTCTGCTGGAAAAGCGCGACGCCGGACTTTCCGTCCGGGACGGCGACGGCGTTGAAGCCGACAGCCTTCAGGAGTTCCACGAGCACGAGGCGGACCGGCTCCTCGTCCTCGATCACGAGCACGTCGCCGGTATGGTGGAAACCGCGCGCGACGTTTTCCTTCTGCACTTCGATCCGGGTCGATTCCCCGGTGATCGTCGGAAGGAAGAGCCGGAAGGTGGAGCCCTTGCCCACTTCGCTTTCGACGAGCAGCGCGCCGTTATGGCCGCGGATGATGCCGAGGACGGCGGCGAGTCCGAGGCCGCGGCCGGTGACCTTCGTCGTGAAGAACGGGTCGAAGATCTTGGTAATCACCTCCGCCGACATGCCGGAGCCTGTGTCGCTGATTTCGAGAAACACATACTCGGCAGCCGGCAGGTTGCTGCCGGTGACGCACCGCGCGAGCAGCGTCTTGTCCATGGCGATCACTCCGGTGCGGATGCCGATCTCGCCGTCGCGGCCGGCCAGGGCGTCGACGGCATTCAGGACGAGGTTCATCACGATCTGCCGGAGCTGCGTGGCGTCGGCTTTGACCCCGGGAAGATCGCGTGCGAGGCCGAGGTGCAGAACCGCGGTGCGTGCGATCGAGACGCGGAGCAGGGGCAGCAACTCCTCGACCAGCGAGGAAATATCGACGCGCTCGACGACGAACCGGCCCTTCCCGGCGTAGGCCAGCATCTGACGGCAGAGTTCGGCGGCGCGAAGGGCGGCCGTTTCGATGGCGCGGAGCTGCGGGTCTGCCGGGCTGCCGGCGGGGAGGGTCATCCGCGCGAGGCTGGCATTGCCGAGAACCGCGCTGAGGAGGTTGTTGAAGTCATGCGCAATGCCGCCGGCGAGCAGTCCAAGGCTTTCGAGCTTCTGGGTTTCCAGGAGCTTCCGCTCGATCGCGAGCCGGGCCGCCTCGGCGCGCTTCGCGTCGGTGATGTCGATCACGAGCGCCTCGGTGGCCTGCAGCTTTCCCTTGGCGTCGTACACGCCGCGTCCGCGCGCGAGGACGGACTTCTCCTCTCCCTGCCTCGTCCTGATGCGGTATTCGATCTCGATGTCCTTGTGCGCCTTGAGGGCGGCCCGCGTATGGGACAGCACGCGATCGAAGTCGTCGGCCCGCATCAAATCGCGGGGGTGCACGGCACGTGACACGAAGTCGGAGGCGGTCCACCCGGTCAGGGCGAGCGCGCCTTCGCTGGCGAACACCACGTCGAGCCCGTCGTCGCCAACCGCGCGGTAAGCCATGCCGGGGAGCGCATGAAGGAGATTCGCAAACTGGCGCCGGCTCTCGGCGAGTTCGGCCGTGCGCTGTTCGACCTGGCGGTGGATCGTAACGGAGCGGCGGCCGACGACGACGACGAAGCCGGCGAGCATCGCCGTCAGGACGAGAATGCCGGAGCTGCGCAGGGCCGGGTTCCACGAGCGCTGGTGATCGAACCAGCCCTGTTGCGGCCGGTACAGGACCCGCCATTCGCGGCCTCCGACGGGGACGGACATCTCTCGCGTGAACGGTGCTGCCAGGAACTCCCTTTCGCTCGGACCTGCCTGGGTTCCGGGTCCGGTTGCCGGCCGGAAGTACAGGATCCGGCGGGCGGGCTCGGTCTCGCTGTTGTCGACAAACAGCATGTCCAGGACCGGGTCCGGCTGTGTGCCGCACACGGTTTCCAGGAGATGCGGCACATGGAAAACGCACTGGAAGAAGCCGGCGAAGACCTCGTTCGGGCGTCCCTGTGGATCCTCGGTGGCCCCGGGGCGGAATACCGGGCAGATGAGGACGAGCCCGTTCTGGTTTCCGTTGTCCTGGATAAGCTGAAACTGGTGCGTTGCCACCGTTTCGCGCGTCTCACGTGCACGCTCGAGGAAAACCCGGGTCGGCCCTGTCCCGATATCGTACCCGAGCACGATCTCGTTTCCGCGGAGCGGTTCGACCAGGCTGATCGGATAGTGATAGGGGCGGTCGTCGGCGCGGCGTGCGTGGCGGTCGGCGTCGAATTGGAGAATCTGGAATCCTCTTTCGGGATACAGCCGGTGGAGCGCGGACTCGAACTCGGCGCGGCCGGCGCTCGGCACTGCCGGCGCCCACTCGAACGCGAGCGCCCCCGAAAGGTGCTGCTGAAGATGCGCGGTTGCCCGCGCGAACTCGCTGCGGGTCACATTTGCGTCGACCGTGAAGATCGCGGAGACGCCGAACAGCGACTCGGTATAGCGGGTGAGCACCTCGCGGGTCAGCGCGTGGCGCAGGGCGGCGCGGTTGGCGAACGCCGCTTCGGCGCGCTCGACCTCGGTCCTGCGCGAATCGCGGTAGATGTGCGCGGCCGTGACGATCCCGCAGAGCAGGATGACCGCGATGCTGATGCCGTACGGAGCGGACAGGGGCTTGCGATCGCTGCCGGACATGGGTGGGTGTGGGGGCGACGATGCGGAAATCCCGCGCACCGCGCAAGAACGCATCTCGCCGGGCGCGTGCGCCTGGACAAAAAAAGCCCGGTGTCGCCACCGGGCTTTTGAAAATCAGTACGTGACCGCGCTCACATCCGGTACGGCAGCGGATACTTCCCGGTGAGGACCGCGATGCGCTGCTTTACGGAGGCGATGGCGGAGTCCTGGTTGGGCGTGTCGATGGCGGCAAGCACGGTGTCGATGCATGCGGCGATCTCGTTCATGTCCGACTCGACGAAGCCGCGCGTCGTGACGGCGGGGGTGCCGAGACGGATGCCGGAGGCCTGGAACGGGCTGCGCGTTTCGAACGGCACCGTGTTCTTGTTGCAGGTGATGTGGGCGAGATCGAGGGTCTCCTGCGCCTTCTTGGCCGTGAGTTCAGGGAACTTCGGGCGCAGGTCGACGAGCATGAGGTGGTTGTCGGTGCCGCCCGAGACGATCTTGTAGCCGTGCCTGGTCATCGCCTCGGAGAGCGCCTTGGCGTTCTTCACGATCTGCTGCGAGTACGTCTTGAACTCGGGCTTGAGGCATTCGGCGAAGCACACGGCCTTGCCGGCGATGACGTGCATCAGCGGGCCGCCCTGGCCGCCCGGGAACATGGCGGAGTCGATCGCCTTGGCGTGCTGCGCGCGGCAAAGGATGAGGCCGCCGCGCGGTCCGCGGAGGGTCTTGTGCGTCGTGGTGGTGACAAAATCGGCGTGCGGGATCGGCGAGGGGTGCACACCCGCGGCAACCAGGCCGGCGATGTGGGCGATGTCGGCGAACAGATACGCGCCGACGCTGCGGGCGATCTCGGCCATCCGGGCAAAATCGATGATGCGGGAGTAGGCGCTGGCGCCCACGGTGATCATCTTGGGCTTTTCCCGCTGGGCGACCGCGGCGAGTTCGTCGTAATCGATCCGGCCGGTGTCCTCGCGGACGCCGTACTGCGAGAATGAGTAGAGCTTGCCGGAGAAGTTCGCCGGGTTGCCGTGCGTGAGGTGGCCGCCGTGGCTGAGATTCATGCCGAGGACCTTGTCACCCGGCTGAAGCATCGCGGTGTAAACGGCGAAGTTGGCCTGCGAGCCGGAGTGCGGCTGCACATTGGCATGCTCGGCGCCGAAGAGCTTCTTCGCGCGATCAATGGCGAGCTGCTCGACCTTGTCGACGAACTCGCAGCCGCCGTACCAGCGCTTGGCGGGATAACCCTCCGCGTACTTGTTCGTCAGCACGCTACCCTGCGCCTCCATGACGGCAGGGTAGGTGAAGTTCTCCGAGGCGATCAGCTCGATGTGGCTTTGTTGGCGGCCAAGTTCGGCGGAAATCGCAGCGAAGATTTCAGGATCAACAGTGGAGAGCGGCGCGGAGTTGAGCATTTTCGAAATGGTTCACTGACCCGGCTAAAACAGAAGCCCCGTGGCAGGCTGGCAAGGACTGAAATACGCGCTCCGCGCTAATGAAGAGTGGAGAATGCAGAATGCACAAGGTGCCGGAGCTGAAATTCATTGCAGCGGGGGGCCGCTGACGGCGGTGCGTTCGAGGAGAGCGCCCGGCGGCCCGGCCCTTCCACATCAGAGCGGGTGAACAGTGATCGCCGCGAGCTCAGCCCTGCTTCGGGGTCACGAGTGTCCTCAGGTGGGCGACAAGCGAGGGAATCGCCTCGACCATCTCGTCACGGGCCGTCTCGTACACCTTCAACGGGCCGCCGTAAGGATCGCCAATCTCCTTCTCGACATCGCCCGGCAGGAACTCCCGGAACAGGAAGAGGTTTTCGGGGACGGGGTCCGCCTGCACCTGGATCATCGCCCGGTGGGACTCCGTCATGCAAATCACTGCGAGGGCCTCATCGAGCATCTGCTGGGTGAGCGGCTGGCTGCGGTGGTTGCCCAGCTCGATGCCGACCTTCTTCAGGGCTACGACCGAGTATTCCGAAGCGCGTTCGCCGGTACGGGCGGCGACTCCCGCGGACGTGACGACCAGGGAGCGCAGGGGCTCGGGCTCCGCCGCCAGCGCATGTTGCAGAAGCGCCGCGGCCATGGGACTCCGGCAAATATTTGCGGTGCAGACGGTGACGATCGGACCTGTCGTTCGCATCGTTGCCAGCGAAAGGACATGGTTTTCGCCGAAAGGCAAAGCCGGATTACCGCCGATCTGCCGAGCGATGCAAAACAGGGGCCGCCGAAAATCAGTCGATCCGCTTCAGCGCCTGGAGCCCGCGGTGGAGATGGATCGCGCGCTGGAGGGCGGCATCGATCCGGGCCGGCGCCTTCGTGGCCTCCTTGGGATCCTTCTCGGTGTCGGCCGCGGCATCCTCCGGCTGGGTTTCGCGCGAGAGGCTCGCCTCGTCATTGCGCTGCTTGTTCGGGTTGTCGGTCGTCACGGCCGCCACGGATGCCCCGTTTGCAAGTGCCTCGAACGCCGATAATTCATCCACCGGCGATTGGAAAACCGGGAACTCGGGGCTGAACTGAGGCGAGGAGATCCCAATGGTCATGACGCCGGGGATCCCGGAGGCGCCGACGAGTGCGTGAAGGAG
>JAJYAR010000096.1 GCA_021779435.1 bacterium | reverse complement strand
GTCCGCAACTTGATGTCGTTGAGCGTGACGATGCGGGGAAGATCGGCGATGTCGGTCGCGAATGCGCCCAGATCGTCGTACCGTCCCGAGAGACGGATCGCAATCGGCAGCTCCGCGTAGTAGTCGCGCACCACCACCCGTCCCGGGCGGAACAGCTCGAACTGCAGGCCGCGGCCGATCCCGGCCTGGTTGATGTCCGACAGCAGGGCGTCCATCTCCGCCTTGCTCGGCAGCTGCTTCTCGAGCATCAGGACATACTGTCCGACCTGCTCCTTCTGGCGCCGCAGGTCGTCGAGGTTGATCGCCTGCGCGAGCTTGTAGCGATACTGCGCCTTGAGCGAAACCTCCTGCTGGCGCAACTGGTCGAGCTCGGCCATCTGCCCGCTCCAGAGCGCGAAATAGCCCACCAACGCACACACCAGAACCAAGGCCGCCCACAGGGTCGCGCGCGGGAGCAGCGGCCAGGTGCCGACGTTCTCGAGCGTGAGCCCCTGGAATTTGGCCGTGATGTCCGATATGGGAATCTTGATTGCCATGGTTGTCGCCCGTGCCGCGATCCGCCCGTCACGCCTTCGCCGCGCGCATCGGCGCGGCGCCCGCCGGCTTGGCGCCGGCGGCGGAGTGGCTGGGCTTTTTCATCAAAAATTCGAGCGAGAACTCGAATACGCGCCGGGGAATGCCTTTCGGCCCCTGGGCCGCAACCCGGATCTCGATGAGCTGCGGGCGCTCGACGAAGCGTCCATTGTCCTGCAGGTTGCGCAGGTATTCCGAAACGCGCTCGTTCGACGCCGCCCAGCCCTCCACCCGCACGTGGTTGCCGTGCTCGTCGATCGACCGCAGGAAAACGCCATCCGGCGTCAGCCGCGTCAGTTCGCCGAACAGGTATACCGGTTCGTTGCGTCCCGACTGCAGGTCCTCGACGGCCTTCTCGCGGGCCCGTAGCGACGCAAGATCGCGGCGCAGCGATGCGATCTCGTGAATCTGGACGTCGAGGCGGGCATTCGCGCGGGCAATGATCTCGTTGCGGTTGCGCTGCGCGCTGACGTAGCCGTCGAGCACCATCCAACCGAACAGCACGAGCGCGGCCCCCGCCAGCGCGCTCAGGCCGGTCATCGCGAAAAAAAGGTTCTTCTGGCGTTTCCGCCGTTCCTCGCGATGCGGCAGCAGATTGATGCGGATGCTCACTTGTCGAATCTCCGCATCGCCAATCCGCAGGGCGTGAGCAGCGCCGGGGCATCCAGGCGCAGTTGACGCTCCCGGATGTTCGGGGACAGCTCCATCCCCTTGAACGGCGAAATGACCGAGGTCGGCACCTGGGCGCGCTCCATCAGCGCTTCGGGAAGTCCCGTCAGCACCGAGGAGCCGCCCGCCAGCATGATCTGATCCACGCGCGTGTAGGGCGTCGAAGTGAAGAAGAACTGCAGGGCCCGCGTGATCTCCGTCGTTGCCGAATCGACGAACGGCTTGAGCACCTCATCCTCATAATTGGCCGGGAGGTCGCCGCTGCGCTTTTTCTGTTCCGCCTCTTCGGCCGGAATGCCATACGCGCGGGAGATGTCGCCGGTGAGCTGCTGCCCGCCGAACGGCTGCTCGCGTTCGTAGATCGCCTCGCCATCGAGCATGACGCTCACGCCGGTGGTGTTGGCGCCGATGTAGAACACGGCGATGACCAGCCCCTCCCCCTGGTTGGGGAGCTGTCCGATCAACCGCTCCAGTGCCGCCCGCGATGCGAAGGATTCGACGTCGACCACGAGCGGATTGAGGCCGGCGGCCTGCACCACCGCCAGACGATCCTCGACCTTCTCCTTGCGGGAAGCCGCGATCAGCACTTCGACGTCTTCCGGAGAATTGGGGATCGGCCCCAGCACCTGGAAATCGAGGCTGACCTCGTCGAGCGCGAACGGAATGTACTGGTTCGCCTCGCTCTCGACCTGCATCTCCATCTCTTCTTCACGGAGGTTGCCGGGCAGTGCGATGCGCTTGGTGATGACGGCCGAGGTCGGCAGGGCCATGGCCACGTTCTTGATCCGCGTACCGGAACGCCGCCAGGCGCGCCGCACGGCGTCGGCGACCACGTCGATCTTGTCGATATTGCCATCGACGACGGCGCCGCGCGGGATCGGCTCGACGGCATACCGCTCCAGGCGCACCACGCCCTCCCCGGCATCAGCCAGTTCGACGAGCTTGATGCTCGACGAGCCGACGTCGAGCCCGATCAGCGGCGGCGTCTTGGACGAAAAAAACGGCAGTTCGAAGGCCAAAGCGGCGCTCCCATTCAGACCGGCAAACCCGCGTCGGCGACGCGTTCGTCGGGTTTCCTCTGGAATTTCAATGCATTGTCATAGACACGCCGAGACCTGCTTCGGAGCGCCGCCCGGCATTTTCCTTACAATCCGGGAAGTTACCATCCTTTTTGAAGATGACGCTCGAAATCGTAGCAAGGGCAATTCCCGCAGCCAAGCCCTGCAAACGGTCGATGAGTGGCACGTTTCCGGTACTCCGGCGCGGAAGGCGGTGCAATTTTGTCCTGCACAAGCGATGATCGGCGCCCGCCTATAATCGTCGACCACTCCTCGCCGTCAGGCGACAGGCCGGCGTCCGGCTTCCTTTAATCGTCAACAAGCATTCACGGTGAAATCGGATCGACCTGCAGGTCCTGCCCCCGGCCCATCGCGGCGGGCCCCCGGCGCCGGCGTGCGCCTGCTCGGATTCCTCGTCGTCGTCATCGGGGCCGGCGCCGCGTGCGCGGCGTTCCTCGGCGCGATGCTGTTCGCGCTCGCCTACCACCGCCTTCCGTCCACCGAGGCCCTGACCAATTACCGGCCCAAGCTGCCGCTGCGCGTGTGGAGCGCCGACGGCGTCCTGCTGGGCGAGTTCGGCGAGGAACGGCGCCGGTTCGTCGCCCTTCGCGACGTCCCCAAACCGCTCAAGGAAGCCATTCTCGCGGCGGAAGACACGAATTTCTATCAGCATGGCGGTTTCGATGCCGTCGGCATCCTGCGGGCGATGGTCGCGGATATCGTGTCCGGCCATCGGGTCCAGGGCGCCAGCACGATCACGATGCAGGTTGCGCGCAACTTCTTCCTGAGTTCCGAGCGGACATACCTGCGCAAGATTTATGAAATCGCGATGGCGGTCAAGATCGAATCGGAACTGTCCAAGGACCGCATCCTCGAGATCTATGTCAACCAGATCTACCTCGGCCAGCGCGCCTACGGATTCGCCGCCGCGGCGCAGACGTATTTCGGCAAGCCGCTGTCGAAGCTTTCGCTGGCGGAGTGCGCCATGCTTGCCGAACTGCCCAAGGCACCCAGCACCGGCAATCCGCAGGTCAATCCGAAATTCGCGCGGGCGCGCCAGCACTACGTGCTCGGGCGCATGCTGGCCGACGGCTACATCGACCGGAAGGCATACGATGCCGCGATGGCGCAGCCGATCTCGGTCCGCGGCAGCGAAACGGCCTTCACCAATACGACCCGCTCCGGGGTCCACGCCGAATACGCGACCGAACTGGTCCGGCAGATGGTCGCCGACGTCTATCACGAGGACACCTACGAGTACGGGCTGAACGTCGTCACGACGATCGACAGCCGTGCCCAGGAACTGGCCTACACCGCCTTGCGCCGGCAGGTGCTGGCCTACGACCGGCTGCGCGGCTATCGCGGCCCGGAACGGCACGTCGACCTCGACGCCGCGGCCGACGACAAGGCGCGCAAGCGGCAGATTGCCGCGGCCCTGGCCGCCGCGCCCGAGGTTCCCGGCTTTCCGGCGGCCGTGGTGCTCGCCGCCGGGCCGCGCGCCGTGCGCGCCCGCCTGGCCGACGGCTCGACCGTCGAGATCCGGGGCGGCAGCCTGAAGTTCGTGGCCGCGGCGCTCCGGCGCCATGCGCCGCGCGCCCACCGCATCACGCCGGGTTCGATCATCCGGCTCACCCGCGGCGCCCGCGACGACTGGACGATCACGCAGCTGCCGGCGGTGCAGGCGGCGTTCGTCGCCGCCGATTCCCGGAGCGGCGCGGTGCGGGCACTCGTCGGCGGCTTCGACTTTCGGCTGAACAAGTTCGATCATGTGACGCAGGCCTGGCGGCAACCGGGTTCCAGCATCAAGCCGTTCCTCTTTTCCGCCGCGATCGAAAAGGGCGTGATGACCACGACGCTCGTCAACGATGCGCCGCTCATCATCCCGGCGGCGGAAACCGGCAGCACGCCGTGGCAGCCCAAAGACTATGAACCCGACTTCAAGGGACCGATGACCTTGCGGGAAGGCCTGGCGGAATCGCGCAACCTCGTATCGATCCGCGTGCTGCAGGCCATCGGTCCGGATTACGCCCAGAAGTACATCGAGCGCTTCGGCTTCGACCCCGGCAGAAACCCCGCCTACCTGACCATGGCGCTCGGGGCCGGCGCCGTCACGCCCTGGCAGGAGCTGGGCGCGTACGCGATCATCGCCAACGGCGGATACGCCGTGCATCCCTACCTCATCCAGCGGGTCACCGACGGAACCGGCCACGTCCTCATGACAGCGCATCCGGAAGTCGCGGAACAGAATGCGCCGCAGGTATATGACGCGCGAACCGACTACGTGATGAACAGCCTGCTGCAGGACGTCACGCGCTACGGCACCGCCAAGCGCGCCTCGGTCCTCCATCGCGACGACATCGCCGGGAAGACCGGGACCACGAACCTGTCGCATGACGCGTGGTTCTCGGGCTACGGCGGCGGCACGGTGGCCGTGTCCTGGGTGGGCTTCGATCAACCGAAGCCGCTCGGCGCGCACGAAACGGGCGGCGACCTCGCCCTGCCGATCTGGATCGACTACATGGCCGGGATGCTGAAAGGGGTGCCGGAAACCGTGCGCCCGATGCCGCCGGGCGTGGTCCAGGTCAACGGCGACGTCTACCTGCAGGAATTCCAGCCCGGCAACGGCGGCATCGCCAGCATCGGCGTCGACGATTCGTCCTCGACGCCGGGCTCCGCTCCCGCGATGACCGGCGCCAACCCGGCGATGTCGCAATGGCTGCAATACGAGCGGCACTGAAGATCCGGAACCGGATCGAGGCGGCATTCGCGTCCGCGGGGGTGCGCTGGGAGACCGTGCTCGCGGTGGTGGCGCCGGTCCACCGGTGGTGGGCCCGTACCGGCATTCCGATCGTCCTCGCCCTGTTCAACTGCGCGCTCGGCGCGGTGCTCCTGCGGCCCTACTCGGCCCAGCTCCATGGTCTGCTGCGGGACGCGGAGCAGACCAACGGGCTTGTCCGGATCGCCGACCTGCTCGTCCTTCCGCCGGTATTCGCCGCCCTCGGACTGATCGTGATGTCCGCGGGTCTGGCCCTGCGGGCGCGGCTGGCCTGGTTGATCTCGTTCCTGCTGCTCGCCTTCATTCTCGGTGCGGCGGCGCTGAATCACCATCGACATCTCGACTTCCTGCTGACGATCACGGTCGGGCAAACGCTGCTGCTGTTGCTCTACTGGCGGCGATTCGACCGCAGCAGCCTGACCACCGGGGCGCTGTTCGCGCTGCTCGGCGTCGGCAGCGTGATGACGTACGGCGTGCTCGGCGCGCTGTGGCTCGGCGCCGGGTTCCGGCCGCCGATCCATGATCCGGTGACCGCCGTCTATTACGCGGTCGTGACCATGTCCACGGTCGGGTACGGAGACATCGTTCCCCATACCGACGGCGCCAGGCTGTTCACGGTATCGTTGATCGTCCTGGGCATCACCGTCTTCGCCACCACGCTGGGCGTGGTGATCGGACCGCTGGTCGGCGGCAGCGTCAAACGCATCGTGCAAGGGAGGATCGCCAAGGTGTCCCGCAAGAACCATTTCGTCATCATCGGCCGCTCCACGCTGGCGTTCAACATCTTCCGCCGCCTGCAGGAGCGCGACGTGCCCATCACCGTGGTGGTCCCGACCGGGCAGGAGCTGCCGTACCCGGGGGGGACCGACCTGCTGATCGGCGATGCGGCCAGCGACAGCGATCTCCTGCACGCCGCGGGCGTGCCCGCCGCGCGCATGGTGCTGATCCTGCGCGACGACGACGCGGAGAACGCCTTTGCCGTACTTGCGGTGAAGGAGATCGCCCCCCAGGTTCGGACGCTCGCGGTGGTCAATGATCCACGAAACCTGGAGAAGATCCGCCGCACGCAGCCCGACATGGTGTTCGCGCCGCAGCTGCTCGGCGGCGAACTGCTGATCCGGACGCTGTTCGAGGAGACTGTCGACAACGACCTGATCAATCGCCTGCTGTTCCCGACGGAGACCCGCTAGTGTCCTGAGTCGGAACCGACGACGGACAAGGCGGCGCGCATCACCCGAGGAGATGCGTCTCCGCACCTCGCAAGGCCGTCACCACCCGCGACAGGCTTTCGAACAGTTCCGCGCCACTGCGCCGATCGATCCAGCGATCGCCGTCGGCATCGAAATGCATCGCTCCGCTGCTGCGCGATGCCAGCCAGATCTGGCGCGTCGGCGCCTGCGCGTTGACGACGATCTGCGCGCCATTTTCCAGTTCGATCGTCAGGACATGGCCGGACCGGGAACAGTCGGCGTCGATGTCGGCTTCCTCGAGTGCAGCCTCGATCCGCACCAGCGTCTGATCGACGCGATGCAGGAATTGCGTTTCGCTCATGGTAGATTTCCCAAATGATTTCCCATTCCCGCGCGCGAGTTCTCCCGCTGTCCGCCCCTGCAATCTGCGCCGCACTGTCTTCGGTCCTGATGCTGGCCGCCTGCGGCCAGACCGGCCCGCTCACGCTGCGGGGATACCCCGAGAATACCCCTTGGCCGGTACATACCCCACCGCCGGCAAGCGCGGCGCCGGAAAAACCTGCGGCAACGACCGGACAGGCGCCGACGACGACGGCGGCGCCCGGAACCCAGACCGATACCACCCGGACGCCGGCGCCAAGCCCTGCGCCGCCGAACCAGCCATGACCACTGCTCCCGACGCGGCTTTCCCGCTGATCGACAACCAGCTGCACTGCGAAGGCGTGGCACTGGAATCCGTTGCGCAACGCTATGGCACGCCGACCTACGTCTACTCCCGGCAAGCGGTGCTCGATCCGTTCCGGCGCTACGCCGATGCCCTTGCGGGGCGGCGGAGTCTCGTGTGCTATGCGGTGAAGGCGAACTCCAATCTGGGGATCCTCCACCTTCTCGCGCGCGCCGGCGCGGGTTTCGACATCGTTTCCGGCGGCGAACTCGCACGCGTGCTTGCCGCAGGTGCTCCGGCGTCGCGCGTGGTGTTTTCCGGCGTCGGCAAGCGTGCGGACGAAATCGCGGACGCACTGGCCGCCGGGATCGCATGCTTCAACGTCGAGTCGGAAGCGGAACTGCATCTGCTCGACGCGATCGCGCAGCGCCTGGGGCGCCGCGCGCCGGTGTCGCTGCGCGTCAACCCCGACGTCGACCCGCAGACCCACCCCTACATCTCCACCGGGTTGAAATCCAACAAGTTCGGCATTCCCATCGGCGATGCGCCGGCCCTCTACCGGCGTGCGGCGGGCATGGCGGGACTGGAGATCGTGGGCGTCGACTGTCACATCGGCTCGCAGCTCACCTCGATCGCCCCCATGCTCGACGCGGCCAACCGTGTGTTCGATCTCGTCGATCGGATCGAGCGCGAGGGGATCCCGATTCCCCACCTCGATTTCGGCGGCGGTCTGGGCATCGCCTATCGGGATGAGGATCCGCCGGAGATCGAAGCCTGGGTGGCGGCCATCCTGTCCTGCGCCGACCGCCGCGGCCACGGCGACAAATTTTTCCTGCTCGAACCCGGCCGCTCCATCGTCGGCAACGCGGGCGCCCTGCTTACCCGGGTCCTGCACTGCAAGCCGGGGGCGGAGAAGAACTTTGCCATCGTCGATGCGGCCATGAACGACCTCATCCGCCCCACGTTGTACGACGCATGGATGGATGTGCGTGCGGTGCGTCCGCGGCCCGGCATGCCGAAGACCTTCGACATCGTCGGGCCGGTGTGCGAAAGCGGCGACTGGCTCGCGCGCGAACGTGCGCTGTGCATCGAGGAAGGAGATTTGCTTGCCGTGCTTTCCGCGGGCGCATACGGCATGAGCATGGCCAGCAATTACAACAGTCGGGGGCGCCCGGCGGAGGTGCTCGTCGATGGAACGCA
>JAJYAR010000095.1 GCA_021779435.1 bacterium | reverse complement strand
CGGCTCCGGCGTCGCGTTCACGCGCAATCCCGCCAACGGCGTGAAGGAATTCTATGGCGAGTTCCTGATCAACGCCCAGGGCGAGGACGTCGTCGCGGGTGTCCGCACTCCCGAGCCGGTCGCACAGCTGAAGAACCACCTTCCGGAGGCGTACAACGAGCTCGAACGGATCCGCAAGACGCTCGAGAAGCACTTCAAGGACGTCCAGGATTTCGAGTTCACGATCCAGGAGCGCAAGGTGTACATGCTCCAGACGCGGAACGGCAAACGCACCGCGATGGCTGCGCTGAAGTTCTCCGTCGACATGGTCAATGAGCGGCTCATCGACTGGAAGACCGCCATCCTCCGCAATCCCGCCGACCAGCTCGACCAGCTGCTCGCGCCGGTGTTCGACCCGTCCGAGCTGAAGAAGGCGACGGTGATCGCATCCGGCCTCGCCGCCGGCCCGGGCGCCGCCTCCGGCAAGATCTACCTCAATGCCGATCGCGCCGTTCAGGGCGCCGCCAAGGGTGAGAAGGTCCTGCTCGTCCGCATCGAGACATCCCCCGAGGATTTGCGCGGCATGATCGCCGCCGAGGGCATCCTCACCGCACGCGGCGGCGTCTCCTCGCACGCGGCGCTCGTCGCCCGCCAGATGGGCAAGGTCTGCGTCTGCGGCGCATCAGCCATCGAGATCGACTATGGTGCCCGCACGCTCCACGTCGCCGGACACACCTTCAAGGAAGGCGACTGGCTCTCGATCGACGGCACCGCGGGCAAGGTTTACGCCGGCCAGCTCAAGGCCGCGCCGTCCGAGATCATCGGCGGCCTCATCGACGGCAACAAGGAGGCACAGGCGACGGAGAAGTTCCGCAACTTCCAGCAGCTGATGACGTGGTGCTCCAAGGTCTCGAAGGTGCAGGTCCGCACGAACGCGGACTCGCCCGCTCAGGCCAGGAACGCCGTGTCCTTCGGCGCCACCGGCATCGGCCTCTGCCGCACCGAGCACATGTTCTTCGAGGGGAACCGCATCGACGCCATGCGCGAGATGATCCTCGCGGAGAACATCGCCGACCGGAAGGCCGCCCTTGCGCTGCTGCTGCCATACCAACGCGACGATTTCGCAGGCATCTTCCGCGAACTGAAGGGTCTCCCGGCGACGATCCGGTTCCTCGATCCACCGCTCCACGAGTTCCTCCCGCACACGACCGAGCAGCAGGCCGATCTCGCCAAGAAGATGGGCATCCCCGTCGAGAGGATCTCGGCTCGGGTCCATCAGCTGCACGAGTTCAACCCGATGCTCGGGTTCCGCGGCTGCCGTCTCGGCATCGGCTACCCCGAAATCTCGGAGATGCAGGCGCGCGCCGTCTTCGAGGCCGCCGCCCTCGTGCAGGGCGAGGGCATCAAGGTGCGTCCGGAAATCATGATTCCGCTCGTCGGTTTCAAGAAGGAGCTCGATCTCCAGATCGACATCGTGAACCGCGTCGCCCAGGAGGTTCAGGCCGAGAAGAAGATTAAGCTCAATTATCTGGTGGGCACGATGATCGAGGTCCCGCGCGGCGCCCTCACCGCCGACGAGATCGCGCAGACCGCCCAGTTCTTCAGCTTCGGCACCAACGACCTCACGCAAACCACACTGGGCATGAGCCGCGATGACTCGGGCTCGTTCCTCCCGCAATATGCCGAGGCCGAGATCGTGAAGAAGAACCCGTTCGCCACGATCGATCAAACCGGTGTCGGACAACTGATGCAGATCGCCGTCACCAAGGGCCGCCAGACCCGACCCGATATCAAGCTGGGCATCTGCGGCGAACATGGTGGCGATCCCGACTCCGTGAAGTTCTGCCACAAGCTCGGCCTGAGCTACGTATCCTGCTCGCCGTTCCGCGTGCCGGTCGCCCGTCTCGCCGCCGCCCAGGCGTCGGTGCTCGGTGAGGCCGCCGCGAAGAAATAGCCGCCGGCTCCGCCCGTTTCTCAAGCCCTGCGCTCCACCGGCGCAGGGCTTTTTTTGCTCAGCACAAGGTGAATGCGATGCGCCCGCGCTTGAGTCCGACTTTCACGCCACGGCAGGCCGCACGCCATAGGTAACTTCCCCCCTCAAGAACCGCGCCGCGGAGCCGAAAGCTCCCTATGACCCGTTGGACCATTGGCCGGCGCATCTCGTTTGGTTTCTCGCTGATCGTTGCAATCATCGCGGCGGTCGGAGCCGTCACTTACTTCCGCCTCGCGCAAATCGACGCGTCGACGGCGGTTGTCCTGGACCGGTCCGTGCCGAGCATCGTCCTCCTCGGCCAGATCGAGTCATTGGTGAAGGAGAACTTCATCAACACCACCCAGCACGTGGTCACGGAGAACGCCGACCGGGAAAAGGCGATCGAGAAGACGATGACCGCCACGTCCGACCAGCTCACCGGGCTGTACACCGAGCTCGAGAAGCACCTTTCCACCGCAAGGGCGCAGGAACTCTACAAAACGGCAACGACGCTGCGCGTCCTTTACCGGGACGAGCGCAACGCGGTCCTGAAGCTCAGCCGCGAGAAAAAGACCGACGACGCCACCGCCCTTCTGGAGGGCAAGTTCTACGCCACCTACTCCGCCTACACCGGCGCCCTGCGTGCGCTCGTCGACTACAACCAGTCCGCCGCAACCGAACAGCGCGCCGTCGCCGGCACTGCCATCCGTTCCAGCAAACGGCTTCTCCCCGCCGGTGTCGCGTGCGCACTCCTCGCGAGTGCCGCGGTGGCCTTCATCATCATCCGGGGGACAAACAAGGCCCTGCATGAGGTCGCCGGACAGCTGCATGAGGGATCGCGCCAGCTCGCCGCCGCCGCCGGTGAGATCAGCTCGGCGAGCCAGTCGCTTGCCCAATCCTCGAGCGAGCAGGCGGCAACGCTGGAGCAGAACAGCGCCGCCCTGGAGGAAATTGCCAGCATGGCGAAGCACAATGCGGAGCACGCCTCTCACGCGCAGGAGCTGACGCGTCAGGCGCGTCAGGTGGCCGAAACGGGCGCCGCCGACATGCAGGCCATGGCCGCCGCGATGTCCAACATCAAGCAGTCGAGCGGCAGCATCGCCAAGATCATCAAGACGATCGATGAGATCGCGTTCCAAACCAACATCCTCGCCCTGAACGCGGCCGTCGAAGCCGCTCGCGCGGGCGAGGCCGGACTTGGCTTCGCCGTCGTCGCAGAGGAGGTCCGCGGCCTTGCGCAACGGTCCGCCCAGGCCGCCAAGGAAACCGCAACCAGCATCGAGGATTCGATCCAGCGCAGCGAACAGGGCGCAGTCCTCAGCGACAAGGTCGTGGCCAGCCTCGAGCAGATCGTCGGACGTGTCCGCGAGGTGGATGGCGTCATCGCCGAAATCGCGCAGGCAAATTCCGAGCAGACGAAGGGCGTCGATCAGGTGCTCGGCACCATCACCGAAATGGATCGGGTGACCCAGACGACCGCAGCGAACGCCGAGGAGGCAGCCAGCGCCTCCGAGGAGCTCACCGCCCAGGCCGCCTCCGCCGACCACACCACCGATTCGCTGCTCCGGCTGGTCGGCGCCAATGAAAAACCCAAGCCGGCGTCCCTCTCCTCTGCCGCCCTGCCCCGGCATGCCGCGCCACACCGGTCGGTTGTCAGCGGCGGAGCGCCCGGAAGCCGGACACACGAAGACAATTTCTCCGACGAGCATTTTGCCCGGCGGTGATTTGCGCCTGCGAGGCAGCCGCCCCGGTAGGAGCAGATTTATCTGCGATGCCTTGGTGGTCTCGACAATGGCAGGCGCGGGCCGCAGCGGGTCGCAAATGAATTTTCTCCTACAGGATAGCCACTCTGCAGGTAGGAGCAGATCTATCTGCGATGCCTTGGTCGCGTCTGCGTTCATGCCGGCTGCGTCCAATCATTCCTAGAGGCCGACCGCTCCGTGCCCTGAGCGGGCATTGTGTACGGCAATTTGAGACACGGTTTACCCTGTTCAAACCGGCACCGTCTCAAAAGCATCGACGCTCGATGCGATTCACCTTTCCCGCGCGCCGGCTGCGCCTCAGCGGCATATTCGCCGCCGTCGTAACCGCGGCTCCGTACGCCGCCGCAGCCGCATTCTACGTGGCGCCAACCGGCAACGATGCCGATCCCGGCACGGTCACCGCTCCTTTCGCCACGCTCATGCGAGCGCAGGCCGCCGTCTCGACCGGCGACACCGTGTACGTCCGCGGCGGCACCTACAGCACGTTCACCATCGCGGCGACGGACGCCAACTACAACTACGTGCACCGGTTCAACAAGGCAGGCATCTCCTGGGCCGCGTACCCCGGCGAGACCCCGCTATTTGACTTCGCGTCCGTGCCCACGAACCGCCGGGTCTGCGGGTTCCATATCACGGCCGGAGGCATCAGCATCACCGGCTTTCATGTCACCGGCGTGCAGGTCGGCGCACAAAAACAATCCGAGTGCTTCCGGATCGATGGAAGCGCGGCGTCCTGCGATTTCTACGACTGCGTGGCCCGCGACAACGCCGCGAACGGGTTCTACTTCACCAACCGTTCGCGGGGTTCGTGCACGCGCTGCGATGCCTACAACAACATCGGCTCCACCAGCGCCTCGGTCGGCAACACCGATGGTTTCGGCGCTCATGGCAACGGGGTCGTCTTCCGCTACTGCCGCTCCTGGAACAACAGCGATGACGGCTACGACTGCATCAGTTCCCCGGGCGCGAACACCTTCGACCATTGCTGGGCCTACGACATGCGCGCCGGCGGCGACTCGAACGGGTTCAAGATCGGCGGCTTCGGCGCCGACCCGGCCACCGTGCCTCCCAGCCCCGTCCCGGCACACACCGTCCGCTACTGCCTGTCAGCCGACAACGCCGCCCACGGTTTCTACGCCAACCATCAGCCCGGGAAGTCGGCGACCTGGACGCACAATTCCGCCTACGGAAACAGCAGCGGCAACTACAACATGCTGGAGAGGACCAGCGACATGGCGGCCGACATTCCCGGCTTCCGCGAGGTGCTGCACCAGAACCTCGCGTACTCGGGCATCACAATCGAGAACGACAACAACCCGCCGGAGAACGTCACTGACAATTCGTGGACGCGACCGGGCGTGACTGTCGACGCGACGTATTTTCTCAGCCTCGATGCGACGCAGATGACCGCGACACGCGGCCCGGCCCGCAATCTGCCGACTTTCACTTTCATGCATCTCGCCCCCGGCAGCGATCTCTCCGGGCTCGGCTGCTTCGACTCGCCCGCCGCGCCTTCGGCGCCGACCAACGTCGCGGCCATCCGGAACGCCGCGGGACAGATCGAACTCAGCTGGACGCCGTCCGCCGGCGCGACGGAGTACTACGTGCTGCGGGCCACGGCCGCCAGCGGTCCCTTCACCGCCGTGGGCGCGCGGATCGCCGACACGCGCTTCACCGATGTCGCCCCGGTCGCCGGCGCGGATTTCTACCAGGTCGCCGCCATCAACGACACCTCGTACGACGCCGGCACCAGCATCGCGGCACGGGTGGGCGACGCCACCAGCGGACCGCCGCGCGTGCTGAGGATCAACGATCCCGCCTGGAGCGGCTCGACAAATCTGATCGACGTCAGCCACCCGCGCTCCAGCTCCTACCCCGCCCGGCTCAGCAATGTCTCCGTGCGCGGAAGCGTTTCCGCGGCGCAACCACTGATCGCAGGGGCCGTCATCGACGGCAACGGCACGCTTCCCATGCTGGTCCGCGCGATCGGCCCGACGCTCGCCAGCTTCGGCGTCACCAACGCGCTGCTCGTCCCCACGCTGCGGATATTCCGCGGCGCGGACCTGCTGGCCGAGACCAATGATCTTTCCGGCGCACTCACCCCCGCGGCGAGGTACGTTGGAGCGTTCGACTCGAGCCTCAACCCGGCGGGCTACCGTGATGCCGGGCTCGTGGGCTTCGCGTCAAAGGGTGGGCTCACAGTTCACTGCGCGACGGCGGACGTCTCCGGCGTGGCGCTGGTGGAGTTCTATGATGCGGGGGCAAGCCCGACGACCGCCGGAGTCCGGTTCACAAATCTTTCCGCCCGCGGCCAGGTGGAGGCGGGAGAGGGACTGCTCGTGCTGGGCTTCGTGGTCGCCGGCGACGGCCCGGTGAAGGTCCTGCTCCGCGGCGGCGGCTCGTCGCTGACGCGGTACGGGATCTCGAATACACTCACCGATCCGACGATCGAGCTGTTCACCGCAGACGGCACGAGCATCGCACGGAACGACGACTGGCAATCCGGCGCGACGCCGGTTTCGGAGCTCCAGGCCGCGGGCACCGGCGTGGGCGCCTTCGATTTCGCCAGCTCGAAAGAGGCGGCCCTGCTCCTGACACTCACCGCAGGTTCGTACACCCTGCAACTCCGCGACGCGGCAAATGCCACCGGCGTCGGTATCGCCGAAGTGTACGAAGTTCGGTAGCACGGACGCTCCACCCGGCGGTGAAGGTGGAGCGCGCTGTCCCTTGTCTCCGGTACATACAGTCCCCAGCGCGCTGGTTCGAAGCCGGGGAAACGATTGCCAGTGGGTCAGTCCTGCTCTCTTGTTGCACGCCGACAAACCGATGAAGCCCGCCACGTTGCTGATCTGCGCGTCACTCGCGGCGAATGTCGTGATCGGTCTCACACTGTGGAGCGCTTCGCGGAACGCGGCCGAGCCCGTCGCCTCCGTCTCGCCGAAAGCGCCCGCCGAGCGGTCCGCACTTCGGCATGCGCTCGAGGCGCACGATTTCGCGGCGCTCGTAGCCGCGGGCGTGCCTGAGGAAACCGCGCGAAGGCTCGTGGCGGGATTCACATTCGAGCGTTATCAGGCGAAGCTCCGGGCAGCGGTGCCTCCGCCACAGCCCGATCCGCGCTGGTGGCGGAATACCATCGGCTACGGGAAACCGGTTCCGCCCGAGCAACGACGGTCCATCGCGCTCGCCGAACGCGAGATGTCGGATGCGCTCACGGCGCTTTACGGCGAAGGCGCGTCGCTCACCGGCGAGACTGAAACGCGGCTCGCGTTCCTACCGACAGCAAAGCGCGAGGCTATTCTCCGGCTGGAAAAGGACCTCCAAGCCGAAGTCCGGTATCTCTTCGACACTGCAGGTTTGAGTCCGCTCCAGTCCGAAGACAAACGAGCCGCTGAGCTCAGGGCCCGGTACCAAGCCCAAATTGCCGAGTTGCTCACGCCTGAGGAACGAGGCCGGTATGAACGATCGTCCGTCAACGCTATGGAGCGTTTCGGGCCCGGGATTGAGTCAGAGGACGACTGGCGCGTGCTCACGTCCGAGTTCCTGGAGCATGACAGGCGATTCCCCCCCGACCGGCTCGGGCCGGTGTTCGGCGATCTCGAGCAGCTTCAGGCCAGTCTCGACGACACCCGGCAGCGCTACGACCACATCCGGGAGACACTCGGACCCGAGCGCTTCGCCACCCTGCAAAAACTCGTCGATCAGGACCGGTACGATGTCGGCGCGCTCCAGCAGCGGCTCGGGCTGCCGCCCGACACGGTCGAGCGGGTCATCGAGCTGCGCGAACGCTACGCCACGGAATCACAACGCATTCCCCCGAACCCTGCGGACGAGAGGGGCCCGAACGCCGACGTGCAGGCACTCGCCGTGAGAGCGCGCCAGGATCTCGCAGCGATTCTCGGGGCCGAGGCTGCCGATGCCTATGCCCGCCGGCCAAACTGGGTATCCAACCTCGGACGCGGCCTCCGTTATTCGACCTCGCCTTCGGCCAGCAGCACGCTTGGTCCTAACGCGATCAACCTCCGTCACAATCAGCCGTGGTCTCCTGCGACGCCGCCCCCCGCGCCTGCGGCCAACCCGCCGTCCTCCTGAGCCATGAAGCGGTCGACGACGATTCTCCTCTGCTCGATTGCTGCGAACGCAATTCTCGGTGTGCTCGTGTGGCCACAGTCGGCACCTCGGACGGTCGCGTCGGTGCCGTCTTCGACTCCTGCCACCGCAATCAGTGACGCTGCCTTACTCGCCGCATTGAAGTCCGGTGATGCCGCGACACTCCGCGCGGCGGGGCTTCCGGACGAAGTCCATCGTCACCTCCGCCTCGGTGCCGCGCTCGACCGGCTCGAGGCGCGATTGATGGCCATCAAGCCCGGGTCCCCGCCTGACCCGCGCTACTGGAGGAACGCGGCGTATTACCGACGTCCCTTCACCCTTGCCCAGCGACAGGAGCGCAATGCCACGCTGCTCGAATTCGCCGA
>JAJYAR010000094.1 GCA_021779435.1 bacterium | reverse complement strand
ATCTCTCTCTGAGGCGCTCCTGAAACTGCGCGAGAATTCGGGCCGCCAACGAGATGTCGCGGGGCTCGACGTTGATCCCGGCATGCCGTGTGAACGCCTGTACAATCGGCAGCAGGGAGTAGGTGGCGAGCGCGGGGGCCTCGTCGGTCTTGGTGTAGATGATCGTGGGTGTGGCGGACATGTGGAAAGCGCGATGGAGGACCCGCCAGCTAAGTCAGGGGCCGGACTCGGTCAAAAGAATTGGTTTGGTTGAAGTTGGGCTACCGCAACTAGCAGCGTGCTTTCCACCGTGGCCGATCCGGAAAACTGTCGGCTAATGCCTGGGTTCCGAAGTCAGGCAGTGCCACAGAGGTCACGAGGCCGCCACGGCTGGCCCAGCGGTCCAGCCCCCCCCAATCCCCGCAAGCCTGCCGGATGCCTGATCGAAGATCTAGGACACTACCTGCCTGATCGCAGGGGCGGCACCGTCTCGTTCGAGGTGCGCGCGGGCGGCGGCGAGGACGTCTGCGACGGTGATCGACGAGAGGTCGGGGCTGAGTTGGGGGGAGCAGGCGGAGCCGCGTTGGAGGACGCGGACGTGAGGGGCGGGGGGCGCCCACATGGCGGGATCGGTGGGGCCGAAGAGCAGGAGACACGGAACACCGCAGGCCGCGGCGAGATGGCTGATCCCGGAGTCGTGGCCCAAGAAAAAGCGGCACCTGCCGAACACGCGCACGACCTCATCGAGGGAAAGGTTTGTCGCCAGCTTGAGAGTTCCATCGCGGAGGCGCGCCTCCAGGGCGGTCCCGGCGAAGAGTCGCTCGTTCCACGTCTCGATTTCTGCCGCGCCGACGATCACCTCGATTGGGTCAGCAATTGCGGCGATCACCTCGAGCCAGCGGGAGACGGGCCAGTTCTTCCGCGGCGAGCCGCTGCCCGGGTGAATCGCAATGGAGCGGCTGGTCCGGATCGGCAGCGTCGCGCGCCCCGCACCTGGCGTCACCCGGTCGGGCTCGATCAGGCAAAACGTTGCCTCGACGGAAAGCGCGAGCGGCTGCAAGACCGCGGCGTAGTGAGCGGCCGCCGGGCTGCGGGTGGGCAACGCCGGCCACTGCAGGAAACGCTGGGCCTGGTGGACGGGAAAATGGCGCGCGAGGTCGCCGTCAGGATCGGGCCAATAGCTGATGACGAGATCGAACGCCGCGAGCCAGTCGCGCAGCTCGGTGGAAAGCGGTTGAGCGGCGTACAAGGCGCTCCAGCGTGCCTCGTGCTGAGAGTGAACGCGGTCGATCAGGTGTCGCGAGCATGCGAGCCCGGCAGCGGTGGCGTTTCCGATGAGTTCTATCTGTGCCGACGGCCAGCGTTGCCTGAGGGCCGCGAGCGCCGGCAACGTCACTAGGAAGTCGCCGAGAGCGCCGCCTCTAAGGACGAGGATCCTTCGCATCCGGGGTCGGGTCGGGAGTGGCGACGGTCGGAACGGACGCCGTCGAGGCGGGGACAACGGCGGAGACGTCCGGAGGCGGCGTGTAACTCTCGAGCGTTGCGGTGCCGGTGCCGATGTTGAACTCGACCTCGAATTTGACGGGGAGCTTCCATTTGTCCTGCGCGATCCAAACCCGGACGCTGCTACCGCGTTTGAACATCCCCTTCGGCGGCGTCTTTTCCATGCGCGGCTCGAGGACGAGCGCCTGGAACCGGCCGAGCTTCGTCTTCACCTCCTCGTAACGGAGCGCGTGGATGGTCAGCTCGTAGAAGTCGTCCTTGAACAGCACGAGGGAGTCCCTCGATTCGCCCGGCTTCATGTCCCAGAGCCGCGTCTCGAGCAGCGCGCTGATGAGATCGGCCGGAGCGCCGGGCGGCATGTCGATGTACTTTGCCGTGGTGGCGCCAACCTGGGCAAACGTCGCGCGGCGCGTACCGTAGTCGAACGTGGTGACGAACTCGACGTACTTGCTGCGCGTGACGCTCCTTTCGTGGATCGAGAGCAGCCGGCCGCTCTTCACCTCGTAGAGCGACTCGGAGGTGGCCTCGAATGGCAGAAGCATCTTTGCGAGCCGACGGGTGCCGGTCTGGGTGGTCACCTTCAGCTGGTCGCCCTGCGTCGCAGCGGAGACGACGATCTCACCGGCTCCCGGCACGATCGCCCACGAGACCGAATAGCGGAGTTGTTCGCCGGCCTTCAGGGCAGGTTCGGGCGAGGCGAGGGCGAGGGACGCGAACCAGGCAAATGCGGCCGCGAGATGTTTCAGGTGGGCCAGCTTCATACGGCGGCAGAAGTACGGGAAAAATCCGGCAGGGCGAAGATTCGCGTTGGCGCGATCGCCCAGACGGTGGCGTCGGGCCCTGCGAGGCGGCTGCAATCCGCGCCGGCGGCCCAGGGAGAAAACGCAGGGAGGACGAGTCGGTCACGGCCGGCAACCAAGGCGGGGAGCTTGACTTTCCCGCCTGCTCCGTCGCCCAGCACGACGGCAGGATGGTGGTGGCCGACAACGGCGACGTGGCCGGCGGGCGTTTCCTGCTCCATGTCGCCATGATGGAAGAAGAACCGACCGCGCGTGGCGGTACGTTCGATGACACGCGTCCAGCGACGATCGTGGTTGCCCGCCAGAAGCGTGATCTTGACGGGGGAGGCCTCGAGATGGCGCAGGACCGCCGCGTCGCCTTCGGCGGCGTGCACGATGTCACCCAGCCAGAGCATCTCGGCGGGCGCGTAGTCGCGGACGAGGGAGGCGAGCCGCGCCTCGATTTCGTCATCGCCCCAGACGGGCAGGAGATTGCCGCGGGCGCGATGGCTTGCGGCGTAGCCCCAATGGAGGTCGGCGATGGCGAGGAGACGTTCCGACGCGAACCAGACGGCACGGCGCGAATCCAGCCAGATGCCGGGCTGGACCTCGCACCTCGATGCGGTGGTGGTGGCGGACGGTTTTCGCATGAAACGGATCGTCTCAGCCAAGCGGCCCCGGGGTTCCGGCGCCATACATTTCGTGAAACAGCCGCTCAATCGTGGTTTCCGGGTCTTCGAGGGTCATGGTCTCCTTGATTCGACTGACGTAGATGCCGAAGGAGAATGGGCTCACCCGAGGCAGCACGCGGAAGTTCCACGGCAGGTCGGCGACTTTGTCGAGGAAGGCAAGCGCTCCGGGTAGATCCAGGAAGCGCAAGGTCGCCTCCGCATAGGCCTCGGCCAGCAGCGGATGATCGGGTTCGTGCTTCCGCAAAACCTCGAAGAGAATTTCCGAGCTCCATTGCAGAGCCCGTGCGCCGCGCTCCTCACCCCGCACGCGTCGGGGCACCATGAGGCCGGTCTGGGCCACTCCCCGAAACTGCCACTTGACCAAGTTGCTTTCAGCAAGGGCCTCGCGCAACGCGGCCTCGGCGCCCTCGCGCCGAAACAGCGACCGCCACTCCTCACCGTCGATTGCCTGGAAGGGCCGTACCGTCAGGAGAAACCCGTAATCATCGATGGTGACGAGTGCGTTGCCTCCCTTGGTCTCCTGCACGCGCTGGGCAACGATCCTGGAGACCGCGTCGTTAGCAGACCTGCCGATCAGCGAATGGAAAAAATAGTGGATCAGCCCGCGGTGGTCGTAGCGCTCGATCAGGAAGAACGATGCGGTCGGGATCGTCGACACCGCCGCCTGCAGGATGAAGTGCTCCGTGAGCGCGCGGGCGTTCGCGGCGGAGAGCGAGTATTCCTCCCGCAGCCAGGCGATGACCTCGTCGCGTGCTCCGGCGGAGACTTGGGACGAGCCAGGCCGGGCGAGGCGTTCGGCAACGTCGGTGCGCAGCCGCACCACGCCGGCGGCGAGTCCAGAGGCGAGCGGCATCTTGTTGGCGTACCAGCGCGGAATCGTTGGGACGGAACTGTCGGCGGCGGCGACCTTTGCGGAGAGGAGCTTCGTTTCAATCAGCCGGATCGTGCGGCCGTTGAGAACAAACACGTCTCCGGGGCGCAGTCCCTTCATGAAGGACTCCTCGACCTGGCCGAGTTTCCGGCGGCCGAGCTGAACCACGACCATGCTCTCGGTCGCGATCGTGCCGATGTTCTGGTAGAAATCGCGTGCGACGCGCGGCGTCGTCAGCACGAGGCAACCGCGCGCGTCGATGCGAACCTTTCCGAAAAGCAGCTCGTAGTTGCGCTCGAGCGACTCGCCACCGCCGTGGAGATAACGCAGCACGCGATCGAAGTCCGTCCGTTGGAGCGTGCGAAACGGAAAGGCGCGGCGAACGAAGTCGTAGGCTTCGTCGGGCGTGACGCTGCCGAACACGGCGAGGCTCACGAGCGTCTGCGCAAGGACGTCGAGCGGGTTCTCGTGGATCCGCACCGGTTCCAGCGCCCGGCGTTCCATCATCCGCGCCGTGACCGCACACTCGGCGAGGTCGTTGATGTTGCTGGCGACGAGGATGCCGTGGCTCGACTCCCCCATGGAATGCCCCGAGCGACCGATCCGCTGCAGAGCGCGTGCGACGCCCTTCGGGGCCGAGACCATGACGACGGTGTCGATCGATCCGATGTCGATGCCCATTTCGAGGGAAGTCGAGCAGACCACGGCGCGCAACTCGCCGCGCTTGAGCCGGTCCTCGACGTCGAGCCGTACGCTGCGGTCGAGTGAGGCGTGGTGGACCTCAATTCTGTCGGCCAGCGCCGGGATGAGTTGTTTCAGCCGGAGGCCGATGTCCTCGGCGCCGGAACGGGTGTTCGTGAAGATCAGCGTCGTCCGCTTCTGCGCGAGCACGGTGCCAAGTTCGACCAGCACACGGGACCCGGTGTAGCCAGCCGGCGGGTACGCATGATCGCGGAGCGGCGAGAAAACCTCGATCCGCGCCTTCCTCGGGCTGCCGATCTCGATGATCGTGCACGGACGGGACGGGCCGACGAGAAACTCGGCGACGGTCTCAAGCGGGCGGACGGTTGCGGAGAGCCCGATGCGAACCAGGCGGAATTGCGGAGTGAGGTTCCCAAACTGCGGAATGGGGGAATCCGCGGAATTCGGATTGCGGATTTCAGGATCTGAAACGGTTGCGGTGGCTGGCGTTTGAAGCCCCAAAGCGGTCTCGGCGGAACCGCCGCGTGCGGTTGGCGTTGAGCCGGCGCGGGGCGCCATGGATTGGGTTGGCACTCCGAAATCCGCAGTTGGCAATCCGCAAATCTCCTCGATCCGTTCGGCGGCGACGACGGCCATCGAGCCGCGCTTGTTTTCGGCGAGGGAGTGGAGCTCGTCGGCAACGAAGAACCGTGTCGATCGGAAGGCGGGCATCCAGCCGGGCTGGCTGAGAAGCAAGGTGAGGCTCTCCGGGGTGGTGACCAGGATGTGCGGGGGGCGCCGGCGCTGCTGGGCGCGCTCCTTCATCGTGGTGTCGCCGGTGCGCGCGGCGACGCGGAGCCAGGTCCAGCCGAGTTCGTCCACCGGCGTCTGCAGGTTCTTGCGGAGATCGTACGCGAGGGCGCGCAAGGGCGAAACGTACACGGCTACGATGCCGTTCGGCAGGTCGCCCCGGTCACGCTGTCTTGCCAGGTGATCGAACACTCCGAGAAACGCGGCGAGCGTCTTCCCACTGCCGGTCGGAGACGACAGAAGGACCGAGCGACCCGCGAGGATCTCGGGAACAGCCACGCGCTGGGCCGGCGCGAGGGTTCCGAACCGGCGTTTGAACCAAGCCGACAACTCCGGGTGAAGCGCGCCGAAGACCTCGGCGTCGCTCAGGCTCGGTGTGTTGAGTCGGGTGAACATGGAGACGGTGCCGGGCACCGCGCACAGAAGATCGAACAACAAGCTTCGAACGTCCAACGTCGAACTCCGGTCGGCCTGCGCAGGATGCCCGTGCCACGGACACCCCGGTGTCCGACGGGACGCGGCACGGGCATCCCGCCGCTGGCCTGTGTCATCCTCAATACGCCGTCGGAGACCGGCGCTATCCCGAACCTGACGCGAACACCTCGTCCTCGGTAGCGCGTTCCTTGGTAGCGCCCGTCTTTGACTGGCGTCGGTTGCGAGCTTGCCCGCAACGCGGGCGCCGGCTTGGTGCGCGGGCAATTTGCCACCTACCGGGACACCGCCGCTGCGGCGGCGAGCTTGCGACAGGTCTCGAGCGTGTCGATGTCGGCGACGGTCTTGTCCGTCCGAATCCTGGCGATCCGCGGGAAACGCAGCGCGAACCCGCTCTGATGTCGGTCGCTCGGCTGGATGGTGTCGAACGCGACCTCGATCACGGTATCGGGCACGACGCTCCGGAAGCGACCGTGGACGGCGACGGTGCTGGCCAGAAAGTGTTCCGTGAGCCTGGCGATCTCCACGTCGGTCAGCCCGGAATAGGCTTTGCCGACGGTGAGGAGCCGATCGTGTTCCGGGTCGCGGATTGCGAAGGTGTAATCGCTGAGGACGTCCCGGCGTTTGCCGTGCCCGTACTCCACGCCGACCACGACGACGTCGAGCGTTGCGTAGGCTTTCTTCAATTTGAGCCACGCGAGTCCCCGGCGGCCGGGCGTGTACGGGCTCGCGGGATCCTTTGCCATGAGACCCTCGTTGCCACGTTGACGGGCCGCGAGGAACGCGGCCTCGATGTCCGCGCTCGTGCTCGCGTGCTTGACGGGGGCGAGGGTGAACTTGCCGTGCTCGGGCGAGGGCGCCGCCGGCTCCACGAGCAGCGCGGCGAGTTGTTCACGGCGGGTGGCGAGAGATTCCTTCAGCAGCGAACGTCCGTCACGCCACAGCAGGTCGTAACAGGAGACTGAGACGGGAATCTCGGCACCCAGAAAGAAGTCGTCGCCGCGCCTGCCGAGCCGTTTCTGGAGCTCGGCGAACGGAAGCGCGCGTCCGTCGCGCCATGCCAGCAGTTCGCCATCGATGATGAAGTCCCCGGGGAGCACGGCCGCAGCGCGGGCAAGATCGGGAAACTGCTCGGTGATTCGTTTCAGGTCCCTGGAATAGAGCTCCACGCGGTTCCGCTCGCGATGAACCTGACAGCGGATGCCATCGTATTTCTCCTCAAGCCACACGGGCGGGGAAAGTCGGCCGAGGATGGCGTCCGCGGTGGGCTCGGGACTGGCGAGCATGAACTGCAGCGGGTGAAAAACCCGGAGTTGGATGTCCGCCAGCCGGTTCCCGCGGGCGGAGCGTGCCACTTCCGCGATGTCGCCCGACAACATGTTTGCCTCGCGCACCGCCTCGGCGGGCTGGTTTGTGGCGGCGGCGATCGCCTCCTCGAGGAGCCCTTCCTTCAAGCCGATGCGAAGGTCGCCGGTGACGATCTTCACCAGGTACTTCGCCTCCGTAGGCGAGAGCGTCGCGAGCCGGGATTGGAGGAGGTCGAGTTTTGCCGTCGGACCGCGTGCCGCCGCGACGTCGGAAAGGAAACCGGCGATCTCCACGAGGGAGGCTCCCGTGCCGGCGCTGCCGCCGCAGGCCGCGAGAAGCGCCTCAGCGGCGTCGCCGGCGTCAGCGAAACGATGATACGCTTCGCGGTAATCGGCCTCGGTCATTCCCGCCACCTCGAGGACGGCCCGTTTGATGACGGACCAGCCCATCGTGAGGACGCGCGGGTCGGACTGGGGAAATGCACGGCCGGTGAGGAACACGGCGGCATGAGCGGCCGCCTCGACCGGCAGGCCGGCGAGGTACGCGCCGAGCAGGCCCACCTTCTCCAGTTTCCTTGGCGAGGCTCGTACCTGGTCGGCCACTTGCGCGAAACGCGCGAAGCATTCCGGGGCATCGGAAGCGGCGCACGGCGAAGCCGGTTGCGGCACGGGCGGGGCGGCCTGCCGCCGTCCGGCAGGGCTGAGGCTGAAGTCGAGCTGGTTGTCCTCTCCGATGGCCCACGCCTCGATGCCGCGGTCACGCAGCGTGCGGGCGAAGTCCTGGGCGAAGCCGTGAAGCGTCAGCACCTGTCGGGGCTTCACCGCGTCGACAAAACGCAGGAGGTCCGGGAAATCGGCATGATCGGACAGCGGAAACGCGGCGTCGCATTGGTAGCGATAGATCGCACCGGGGTCCATGGCCCAGCCGGAGATCATTGCAGTCCGGCGCCTGCCGATATGTTTCAGAAACGTCGAATTGCTCTGCTGGGGAGGGCAGATGACGACATGGCCCGAGACCTCGGCGGCGACGAATTCTCGGTACGCGGGGAAAGTCATTCCGAGTTCCTCATATACCCGCGTGAGCCGCAGCGTCTGCGGATGGAGCATGATGGGCAGTCTCGCCTCCGCGAGGCCGCAGAGCAGTTCCTGGCTCTTCCCCAGGCTGTAGCCGAAAAGCACGGGTGTCTCGCCGTCCTCGATGCAGTTGAAGCAGAACGCAGCGATGTCGTTCAGGACCTGCGCGGTC
>JAJYAR010000093.1 GCA_021779435.1 bacterium | reverse complement strand
CCAACGGCACTGTCGTCACCTGCTGCGCCGCGGCCTCGGCATAGGCGGCCTCCACTGGACGACGCTCACCCGTGTGGGGATCCCAGAGCGCAAGCTTCCGGTGGCCGCGCAGCGTGACCTGCGTATCGACCGGCTCGTGACGTGAGTTCGCGAAGAAATAGAGCTCACGCCCGTCCTTTTCCTTGTGGAGGCAGGTCAGCGAGCCAGCGTAACCGCGCCCAAGGACGACCGGCGACGGGGCGAGCTTGATCGCCACATCCGGTACCGGAGTCGCCCGATTCAGCAGTTCCAGCAGCAGGGTGTCCTTCCACTTCGGGACGAAGTACGCCCGCCCGCCTGCCGGACCGGCATTGTCGAAAAACACGAGAAAATCATCGGTCCTGCGGTCCAGCTTTGCCGTGACGGGGCCGTCCGCCGACACGCCGAAGACTTCCGCCATGAGCGCGCAGAGCTCGGCGTCGCCGCCACGTTCGGCCGAGCGGTCGGGAATCCGGCCCGTTGCGATGACGGTGCCGCCGGCAGCCCAGAAGTCCCGGATCCTGCGCGCGACCGGAATCGAAAGCGTCTGCACACCCGGCACGAACAGCACGTCGTAGTTCTGCCGGTTCACCTGATTCTTCAGCACGAGCTGACGGCCCTCGACCGCGCAGCGCTCGAGCAGCGCCTCGGGATGAAGGAACGTGAAGTCGCGCCGCAGTCCGCGGAACAGTGTCTCGCCGAGTTCCATGTAATCCGAGGAGCCGGCGGTGCCGCCTTCGCGTGCCCACGCGACGGCGTCGTTGCCATTGCCGGCGTTCCAGTTGCCGAAGCGGAATTCACCCTGCAGGGTCTCGATCGGATACAATACCGCGATCTCGGCGACGTGCCGGCCGTGCTGCAGCAGGTAGGAGACACGTCCGATGAACCGGTCGCTCTCCGGCGTCTTGTCACGGGGGAGCGCGCCGACCTGGAAGCTGGTCCCCATCGCCGCCTGGTCCATGGCGACCTGATACACGAGGTCGTTGCTCATCTCGCGGTACGCCGCGTACGTCTCGGCCATGACGAGCGGCTTGTCCCAGTTCACCGCCGCCGAGCTGATGATCTTGTACGCGCGGTTCGTCCGTCCCCACCACCAGATGTCATCGATCGCGGGAACCTGCTGGAACTGGAACACCTTCATCAGATCACCGTTCACGCCCACCGGGTTCGCGATCTCCTCCTGGTCCATGTGGCCGCTGAGCATGATCCCGTGGGCCCGGCACCAGTCATCGAGCTGCCTGATGTAGCTCTCGGCATACAGTTTCGCGCGGAAGCCCCAAAGCGCATTGCGGACCGCCACCGTGTCCGGCCCGATGTCGTACCACAGCGCCGGATAGTACTTCATCGGGTTGTACCCGTTCGCCTTCTCGAAGTATTCGTTGAACTTCGGCGTCCACGTCTGGCCCCGAGCCAGATGCATCGCCGGCTCGTCGTAGTGCGTGATCTTGAGCACGGTTCCGAAGTACGGCTTCAGGTGGTCGTAGTGGGACTGGTACACGAGATCGATGTAGGCCCGCACGGCCTCCGGCTCCAGGTAGTCCACGTACCCGCTCTTGTTGCCCTGGCCGAGCGAGGCCCTGGTGTTGAGGTAGAACGCCATCACCTTCCAATCGCCTGCCGGCACGGTGGCCGGGAGTTGGCGTCCATCGGCCGCCAGCTCCCTGCTGATGTCCACGAGCTCACGGGTGGCGAGGTTCATGCGGACCGCGCCCAATGTGATCCCGGCGGGAACCTCCAGCGTGGCCGAAGCCGGTCCTTTCAGATCGCGTTCGACCTTCTCGAGGCTCTTCGCCGCGAACTGCGGGTACTTCGAATACAGAAATCCGCCGGCAATGCCGCTCGGGTAGCCCCACTCGTCGTAGAACACGATCGGCGGGATGCCGGCCTGCTTTCCCGCCTCGATGATCTTCGCGTAAAGGGCGAAGTATTCCTCACTGAGAAAAGCGATTCCGGCGGCATTCTCCTTGCGACCGGCTCCCTGCAGGTACTCGGCCGAGAGACCGGTGGTGCTCCCGCCGCCCATCCCGAGATAGAAGCCGCCCGCCTTGTCGTCGGCCGCCCACTTCTTGATCTGCGCCGTCATGTTCTCCTCGGTGGCACGGGAGAGGTTGTACGTCAGCCACGCCTGCTGCCGGTACTCGCGCGGCGGCTCCCGGAAGAGTTCGTAATCAACGCGCTTGGAACTCTCGAAACCGGAACTTGAAGCCGCGTTTCCGAAAACGGCGGCCGAGAGAAGCACAACGCGAGTGACGAAAGAACGGCGGGAGCAGGTACGTCTCGACATGATACGGCAAGGGGTTGGTGGGCAGGTTGTGTCCGTTCCCAAGCCAGACGCAAACCGCACCCAAGAGGATGCCCTGGTCGCTTCGGAAGGCGACGACCTGTAGCCGGCCTCCGCGAGGCCGGAGTTCGTGGCTCGAGGTAGGCGCGACCGCTGGGCGCGCCGTGAACCAAGCACCGGGGTCTGCGGACCCCGGCTACATCGAACCGTTCGCATGCCGTGCCTTGGTGTAGCCGGCCTCCGCAGAGGCCGGGGTTTGTGGCTCGAGGTAGGCGCGACCGCTGGGCGCGCCGTGAACCAAGCACCGGGGTCTGCGGACCCCGGCTACATCAAACCGTTCGCATGCCGTGCCTTGGTGTAGCCGGCCTCCGCAGAGGCCGGGGTTCGGTCCCGTCGTTCCTACACCGTCAGCCCGAGTGGGAGCGTGTCGCCCAGCACCCTCGCCTCGTCCTCGGCCTGAAGTGCCACGACCTCACTCACCAGTTGCAGCCAGCGCTCCGGCGCCTTCGCGGCGCGCAGCGCGTCGATCGTCCTCGCTCGCAGCGCCTCGTCGACGTCGCGGGTTCGGTCGCCGGTCAGTCGCGCCAGCTGCACCGCGGCAAACGCAGCGCCATCGACGGTCCGCAGGTCCTTGTCCAGCAGCAGCGTCAACCACTCCGCCGCCTGCTCCGGCGACACGGTCTGGTGTCCGCTTCCGAACAGCGGGGCGCGAGTCCCGGCCCGTCCCAGCGCCCAGGCCCACGGGCCCGAGCCGCCCTGCCCCGGCGCCTTCAATCGCGCGACGATCCAGTTCCCCAACACCGTCTTCTGCGCGGGTTCGAGTCGTTCGAGCGAGGCCGCCGTCCTCACCATCTCATCAAGTCCCTCCGGCTGGATGCCTTTTGCACGTCCGAGATTCTTCGCGGCCATCGGCGGCACGCGACGCGCGAGGTGCGGCTCCAGCACCCGCCAGAGCGCCTGGTGCTGCTCGGGCGTCAGCCCGCCTGCAATCCGCCGCCACATCACCCAGAACTCGTTCCAGACGGATACCTCCGCATGGAAGTTCACGTTCTCCGCAAGGAGCTGAAAGGTCTGCTCGCAGCGCCATTCGTCGAGCGGGTAACCGAAGCCGGGACGCAGCCCGTAGCCGATGAACCGGTAGAAAAGCCGTTCGTGCACCGGCGACCGGCGGCGGCGTTTCGCCCCGGCAAACAGCGTGCTCCACAATTCCCTCAGCAGCGGCACCGTCCAGGTCTCGCGCGCACCGAGCGCCGCCTCGAGCGTTTCCCCGAAGCGCTTCACTTCGCGCGGCTCCACCACCCTCGGCGCCGGGCCGAACACCCGGTCCACAAGCTCGCGCACCTGCCCAAAGCTCTCGGGCATCGATTCGGTCACGCTCATTCCCGCCCGCGCCGCCGCTCCACGCAGATCGAACTCCAGCCGCCAGCGCTCGTCCGCCACGTTCGATACGCACCAGAGTTCCAGGGTGCCAAGTTCCGTCAGCGCCGAGCGCAGGTGCACCGGCACCGCGCCGCGTTTCGCCCCGGTCGCACGAAGCAGCGTGTGCAGCGGCGGGAGTGGCTTGAACGCCTCGTCCGTCGTCACCACGTCACCGGGCTCGTCGATGCGATCCGACGTCGTCGAAAACAGCGGGAACTGCACCGGTTGATCCACCGTGAGCTGAAACGCCCGCTCGGTCATGTCGACAATCTGTCCTTCCTCGTGGCCGCGAGGAATCACACACACGGCACGCGAGCCCGCCTCGCCGCCATCCGTCGTGAGCCCGATGTAGAGCGCCTGCGCCGCGCCGCCACCAATCCGGCGTCCGACTCCCCGCCGCGCCAGCCCGTACGCCGCCGCGCCTCGGGCGACCGCGAGATCCAACGAATCATGCTCGAGCAACTGGATACGCGGCTGTTCCGGCCACCACGAGGTCACGATGTCCACCAGGCGGTTCGCCAGCCGCGGCGCATTGAACACGCCTCCGTTGAGAAGGATCGCGTCGGGCCTTGGCACGCCGGGGCGAGCACCAGCGGGTGGATCGCTTTCGTCGTGACTGCGAGCGCTGGCGAGTGGCTGCTGGCGCTCACGGCCATCTTCCTCACCCAAGGCCGCAAACCCCGCCGCCGCATGCCGCGCCAGGAATGCCGCGAGGTGGCGCGTGATCGACGGGTCCTGTGCGTACGGCAGCCCAAGCTCCTGCAGCGCGGTGCGCGCCGACTTTCTCGGCTGCTCGTCCGCCGCACACGCCGGAAAGAAGCCTTCCACGATCAATCGCTCGACTTCCTCGCGCGTCACCTCGGTCGAGAGCGTCGACCCAACCAGCCGGCTTCCGGTGCCTGCGATCGCGATGGCCTGGCGTTCAGGGGGTGCGACAGCCAGGAGCGTCTCCTTCGCAACGCGCGCCATCTGCACCAGCTGCGTCCACTGGGTGGCATTGAGCTTCCGGCCATCCCTCGCCAGCCGCTCCTCCGCCTGCCGCGCCAGCGCCGCATCCATGTTGTCGCCGCCCAAAATCAGGTGCTCGCCAACCGCGATGCGCTTCAGCACGGGACCGTCCTCGCCGACACCAACCGAAATCAACGTGAAGTCCGTCGTGCCGCCGCCAACATCGACCACCAGCACGAGTCGGACGCCCGCAAGCGCCTCCGCCAGGTCCTGCCGGTGCCGTGACGTGAAATCGTAGAAGGCAGCCTGCGGCTCTTCGACGAGCGTGAAGTGATCGAGCCCCGCCTCGCGCGCGGCGCTGACCGTCAGCGAGCGCGCGACTTCATCGAACGATGCCGGGACCGTGATCACGACTTCCTGCCCCGAAAGCGGCGCCTTCGGATGCGCGGCATTCCAGGCCTGCGCCATGTGCGAAAGAAGCAGCGCCGACGCGTGCATCGGCGAGACCTTCTCGATGTCGGCCGGTGCCCCCCAGGGCAGGATCGGCGCCGTCCGGTCGACGCCGGCGTGACACAGCCAGCTCTTCGCCGAAGCGACGAGCCGCCCCGGCACGCGCGAGCCCTGCCACCGCGCAAACTCGCCCGCGATGATCCTCGGCGATTCGCCCCACGGCAGCCGCGCGGCACCGGCCGCAATCTCACTCTCCACCGGGATGTAAAGGCACGATGGCAGCAGGGGCTGCGCGCCGACCTGTCCCGGACGCTGCACCTGCACGACCGGAAAGTCCGCCACGGCAGCCGCCGCACCGTGCGTCACATCCGCGTACGCCACCGCGCAGTTGCTGGTCCCGAGATCGATCCCGACGATGTAGTTGGCTGAAGACATGGGTTAACCACGAAACACACGAAATTGCCGAAACGGAATCCCGATGAGAATCGGACGCGTTTCGTGTGTTTGGTGTATTTCGTGGTTCATACGTGCAGCGCCATGCTCAAGCCCGCGTCCGGTGCCGATGCCCGGCGCCACGGGAAAACGCACAGTGTCATCCAATACCTGAATACCGATTTTGCCACAGAGGACACCGAGGCCCAAGCCGAGCCAAACCGGAGGCCCGAATGAAAACTCTCGCGCGCACAGAATAGTACCACCCTGAACCCGCAAGGCCTTTGCCAAGCTATTCTCTGTGAACTCCGTCGGAGCTGCTCTGTGGTCACTCCGACTTCGGAATCCAGGCAATAGATGACACTCTGCCCGGGCATGGCGCGCTTCGATGATCATGATTCGTGTGTGGTCGCGTGATTCGCGGGCAACGGTGCGGCGCTCCGGTTTCAGCCTTTCTTTTTTCGACGCTCGAATTTGGCTGCGTGTGTAGGTTGCGAGCTTGCTCGCAACGTTGCGCGGCAAGCGCGCAACCTACGGCTGAGAGGTCGTCGGAGGCTCACTCCCGCATCCGCACGTTGAGTTCGAGTCTCCACCGCCCCGTACCGGACTTTTCGAGACAGCGGAGTTCCAGCGTCCCGATCTCCGTCACCGCAGCCTGCAGGCTCACCGGCACCAGCCGGCCTTCGTTCCCCGCCAGCGCAGGAAGAGTGGACTCGATCGGCGCCAGTTCCTCGAATTCCTCGCTGCCCGCCGGATCGTCGATCATCGCGCCAACGGTGTCGTCACGACGCACGGAACTGGAGAAGAAGCGGAACCGTGTTGGTTCGCCGACAACGAGCCCGAACTCCTGCGGCGGTACGTCCGCGGTCGTTCCCTCCTCCATCCCGAACGGCGCCACGCAGAGCGCGCGCACGGGCAGCTCGATCCCCGGCACCGCAGGCATCGCAGACTCGACACCGACGTAATACGCCCGGGCCGTGCCGCCGCGGATACGAAGCCCGTGTCCCTGCCGCGCCCAGCCGTAGTAGGCAGCGCCGCGCGCCACCGCCAGATCGAGTTCGGCGCCTTCGAGTTCCGCAAGCGGCTTGCCGCCGTCCGCGACGAGCCACTGGTTCAGGACCTCCAGCATCCGGTTCTTCAGCACCGCCGACTTGAACACGCCGCCGTTGAACAGCACCGCGGTCGGATGAACGAAGGCCCGGCCTTCGATCTTCACCGGAATATCGTGCCCTGCCGCAAGCGCCTTCGCCTGTCGCGTCAGGAATGCGGCAAGATGCCGCGTGACGGCCGCGTCCTGCGCGTACGGGAGCGCCATCTGGGCGAGCCCGGAACTCCGCGCCGTTTTTGGCAGGTCGGTGATGGCGGCCTTCGGAAAGAAGCCATCGGTCAGGACCCGCGTGAGTTCGTCTCGCGTCAGCTCCGCCTTGATCGTGCCGCCGATCAGCGACGAGCCGCGGCCGGGAATCACCAGCGGGGCCCGCGCCAGCGAAGCGTCGGCGAAAAGCGTCTCCTTGGCCTGACGGCACGCGAACGTCAGCGCATTGAATTGCCACGCATCGAGCTTCTTTCCCTCTGCCGACAGGCGCTGACTGACGGCGTACGACAACGCGAGGTCCATGTTGTCGCCTCCAAGAAGGATGTGGTCGCCGACGGCGAGACGCGTCAGCTCGACCTCACCATCGCGCTCGGTGACGGCGATGAGCGAGAAGTCGCTCGTTCCGCCGCCGACATCGATCACGAGGATCACGTCGCCGGGATGCACCTGCCTGCGGAAGCTCTGCCCCATTTGCTCGGTCCACGCATAGAACGCGGCCTGCGGTTCCTCCAGCAGGGTGATGTTGCCAAGTCCCGCCTGCTTCGCCGCGGCGAGCGTCAATTCGCGGGCCGCCGCATCAAACGAGGCCGGGACCGTCAGAACAACGTCCTGCGCGGCAAGCGGCGCGTCGGCGAATTGCCTGTCCCAGGCCGCGCGCAGATGCGCGAGCGTGCGCCGGGACGCCTCGACAGGCGAGACGCGCGTCACATCGGCCGGCGCCTGCCAGGGAAGGATCGCCGTCTGACGATCGACGCCCGCGTGCGAGAGCCAGCTCTTTGCCGAGGAGACCAGCCGGGCGGGAACCTTCGCGCCGTGCGCCCGGGCAAACTCGCCAACGATGCCCTCGGCCGGCGAGACCTTGTCCGTCCATGGCAGCGCAAGCGCACCGGCGGGAAATTCCTGCGCGTTCGGAAGGTAGAGGAACGACGGCAATAACGGCCTGTTCTCGACCGTGCCGACCGCGGTCACCTGCGGGATGGCGAGCATGGACTGCTCTGCCCCGCGCGGCGTGGTGCGGGAAAGGTCGAAGTACGACACCGCGGAATTCGTGGTGCCAAGGTCGATACCGACGGAGTAGCGGGACATGGACGAGTGACGAAGGACGATTTACGAGGGACGACGCGCGCTCCGTGTAGCGGCGAGCGTAAGCGAGCGGTGGATTTTCGATTTTCGATTCTCGATTTCCGACTGGGCCGAACCGGCTTCAGCGTGGCTGCGACAGAGTTGAGAGATGAGAGACGCTTTGGTGTAGCCGGCCTCCACAGAGGCCGGGGATTGAGTGGCTGCGGAGCGCCGGCGGCTGGTCACAGCTCCACCTCGGCCGGAGCAATCACGCGCGGGTCGAGGGTTTCGGAAGCGGCGGGGAGGCGCACCGACGTGGCAACCCAGCCATGGTGTTTCAAGGTGCCGCGGAACGGAGGCTGCCCGGCGACATTGCCCGTCAGCCGGATTCGCTGGGCATCGAAGCCGGCGGGCACGGTGA
>JAJYAR010000092.1 GCA_021779435.1 bacterium | reverse complement strand
GCCTGGTGTTGTCCGTGCCCATCCCGCGGCGTTCCGGAGAACCGCAGAATGATCACGTCGGGTTGAAACTTGCGGATCACCCACACGACATCGCCCAGGATCTCCCGCTCGCCCCACTTGTCGAGCGCTTCCTGCGCTGTCTTCGTGAAGCCAAAGTCTATCGCCCGCGTAAAGAATTGCTGCGCTCCGTCGATCCGCCGCGCCGCCAGCAACTCCTCCGTGCGGATCAACCCCATCGCGTCGCCCTGCTCGGTGCCGATCAGGTTCTGCCCGCCTTCGCCGCGCGTCAGCGACAAATACGCCGTGCGCACATGCCGCCCGCGCGCCAGCCACGCCAGAAGCGCGGTGTTTTCATCGTCCGGGTGCGCTCCGATCATCAGCGCGCTGCCTATCACCGGCAGACTGCGCAGGTCGAGTTCGATCTTCTCGGCGCCCGCCAGCCTCGGCTGCGCCAATGCAGATGAACAGAAAACGAGAACCGCCAAAGCCGCCAGAGCGCAATAACACCGGCGGCGCCAGAAGCGCGTATACAAATGGGTCACGGATACATCTATATTAGGTGAGCGAGAGGGTCTTCCGGATGCGGGTTTCCTGGTGGCCATGGCGGCGCGAAAGCCGGCTCTCCGAGCCGGCCGCTCCACCGCCGCCTCCACGCATCGGCCTCGCCCTGGGCGGTGGGTTCGCCCGCGGCATCGCCCACATCGGCGTCCTCCGGGTCTTCGAACGCCATGCGATCCCCCTCCACGCCATCGCGGGCATCAGCGCCGGCTCGATGGTTGCCGCCGCTTACGCGGCCGGCGCCGATACGGGCGCAATCGAGCGCATCGCCCGCGGCATGAAATTTCACGACGTCGCCCGCTGGACCATCAGCCGCATGGGGCTTGCCGGAAGCGAGCGCATGGTCCCCTTCCTGCAGCGCCTCCTCCCCTGCACCTGCTTCGAACAGATGCGCATTCCGTTGGCCATCGTTGCCGCCGATCTCATTACCGGCGTGCCCGTGGTTTTCCGCGGCCCTGGCGATGTCATCCTTCCGATCCGCGCAAGCTGCTCCTACCCGGGCCTCTTCCAGCCCGTTCGCTCCAACGGCTACTGCCTGGTAGACGGCTACATCGCCCGCGAAGTGCCGTCCGAGGCCCTCACTACGATGGGTGTGGACCGCATCATCGCCGTCCACTTGCCCACGCCCGCCTCCGGCGTCGATCCGCAAAACGTCTTCTCCATCGTGCACCGCTGCTTCCAGGTGATGGGACGGCGGCTCGACCACGAATGGCGCGTCCACGCCGATCTCGTCATCGAACCGGACGTCGCCCAGGTCGCCTGGGACGGGTTCAACGACACCGGCGCTTTAATCGAAATGGGTGAACGTGCCGCCTACGAAGCGCTGCCGGAAGTCGAGCGCTGGCTCGGCCGGGCCCCGGCGGCGCCGCATCCAGCCTCACACACCATCGCCGACCGGTTTGACTAAAGCGATCCGGGCTCGGCTCAGTCGACGAATCCAACCGCCCGTAGCGTGCGTGCCGGTTCGCTCTCGTCGAAATTTGAAACGTCCGCTTTCTGGCGGCCGTTTACCAACGCCACGCCATAGGGCGTATTGAGGAAATGAAACACCTTTCGCAGCGGCTGGTCGTCAAGCGAAGTGCCGGCCTTGAGGCCCGTGTCGCCCAAGAACTGCGCGGCCCATTGCGGCTGATTCACGGGAATCGCAATCACGCTCGCGTCTACCCAGTGCAGTTTCGCCATTCGCCGCGCCGCCGCGTCGCAGTGCATGCACGCCGGGTCGTAGAAGAACAGAAAGATCCGGCCGCTTTGCAACGACTGTGGGTGGCCGTCGACTGTAATTGAGTCCGGCGCCTTGATCCCCGTCAGCCTCGCAACGTTGACGCCGTACGACACGCCGGCAAACACAGTTACCGCGCCAAGCACCATCAGCGCGACTTTCAGATTGCTCGAAGGCCGGGCCCACCAGCCCGCCAAAATCGCAAGCAGGAGCATCAGCCCGTCGCCGATAAAGAACCCCGGGCCAACCGTCCGCTTCACGATCGGGAAACAACTGCAATCCTTGCCCGCGAGGGCCGTGTAGTTGGCGCCGATGTAAACCATGAAAGCCGCCAGCAGCACGCACACCAGCAGGCTGCCCCAGCGCCGGAACCTCGGCACCAAAATCAGCACGCCGGAAACGGTTTCCAGAATCCCCAGCGCCAGCGTAAATGGCAGGGACAGTGACGAAGGAATCCGGAACTGGCCGAGTGCCTCCGACCACGTGAACGGATCCGTAATCTTCCAAACTCCGGAAGAAACGAAAATCAACATCAAGAGAAACGCCGCCCCGGCGCTCGTTACTCGTTGCCACGCGGGCAGATCGAGAGAGAGACGCGCCGAGACTGCTTCCATGTCCATATAAGCGTTATTTTAGATCGTTTGCCGCGGCGAAGAATTGCGTTGCGGCATCGATCGTCCTCTCGATGTCCTGCGCGCTGTGCGCCGCCGATACAAACCCGGCTTCAAACTGCGATGGCGCCAGATACACCCCGCGCTCAAGCATCCAGTGGAAAAACGCGCGGAACCGATCCGTCGCCGAGCGCTTCGCCGTCTCATAGTCGGTCACCGGCGAGGGAGTGAAAAACCACGTAAACATCGACCCGACGCGGTTCACCGTCACGCCGGCAGGCGCCGACGCGCACAACCGCGCCGTGCGCTCTTCTACTATGCCGTACACCTCCGGATGAGCGATCAGATACCGCAGCATCGCCACGCCCGCGCTCACCGTAACAGGATTGCCTGATAATGTTCCGGCTTGATAAATCTTCCCGACCGGCGCGATGTGCCGCATCACGTCCGCCCGCCCGCCGTACGCCGCAAGCGGAAGCCCGCCGCCGAGGATCTTGCCGAGCGTGGTCATGTCGGGCCGGATGCCGTAAATTTGTTGCGCGCCGCCGAGCGAAACGCGGAACCCCGTCATCACTTCATCCAGAATGAGCAGTGCCCCGTGCCGGTCGCAAAGCTCGCGCAGACCTTCGAGGAACCCTGGCGCCGGGGGCACACATCCCATGTTGCCCGCAATGGGCTCGACAATCACCGCGGCGATCTTGTCCCCATGCAGCGCGAACGCCTTCTCCACCGCGGCGAGCGAATTGTAAGGTACCGCGATCGTCGTCGCGGCGAACGACTCCGGCACGCCAGCCGTATCCGCGATGCCCAACGTCGCCAGTCCCGACCCCGCCTTCACCAGGAGTGAATCGACGTGGCCGTGGTAGCAGCCTTCAAACTTCACGATCCGCTCGCGCCCGGTGAAGCCCCGCGCCACCCGGATCGCACTCATCGTGGCCTCCGTGCCCGAGTTCACCAGCCGCACCATCTCGATCGATGGCACACATTGCCGGATCAACTCCGCCATTTCGAGTTCGCGTCCCGTCGGCGCTCCGAAACTCGTTCCTCCCTCGATCGCCTCGCGGATCGCCTCTATCACCGGCGCGGGCTTGTGTCCGAGCAGCAGCGGCCCCCACGAACCCACATAGTCGATGTACTCGTTGCCGTCGACATCGAAGATGTGCGACCCCTCGCCGCGCGCGATGAAGCGCGGAGTTCCTCCCACGCTGCGGAAAGCGCGGACCGGTGAATTCACGCCGCCCGGAATCAATTCCTGCGAGCGCGCAAACAGCGACTCGGATTTTTCGGTCCTCATTGGGTGTCGATGAATAGACGCCTCATCCGGCGGCGCGGTTTTCCCGCGGAATCAGCCGGTGAAGGAAAAAGTTCATCACAATCTCGTGCAGCGTCCCGTTCAGATTGCGGAATAGCCGTCCCTTGAGCGTTCCGTATGGCTGTGTCCCGGCCAACAGATCCTGCATCAGGTTGTAGAAACGCGGACTCCGCCGCAGGAACCGCACCATCTGTGCCGGCACCGTGCCAAACAGGAACCGGCCGAGAAAGACATGCTTCGCCAGCGTCGCCCCGAACGCAAGGTCCGCCGCGAAATCGCGCTCGATCATCGCGCGGTAAGCACGCGCTTTTTCCACCAGCGACGAGTGCTCGGTCAGAATCGCTTCTCCAGCCAGATCCCCCGAACGAATCGCGTAGTACAGCCCTTCGCCCGTGATCGGATCCACAAGTCCGGCTGCATCCCCGGCCGCGATCCAACCCTCGCCTGACACCCGGTTGCGCCGCCACGCTGGATTCTCGAGCGACGGCAGCACGTGGCCGTAGAATTTTGCGTCCTTCCGCGAAATCCCCCGCTCTTCCATGTAACGCTCCAGCCGCGCGCGCAGCGCCGAGGCCGGCTCGCCCTTGCCGCAGATTCCGACCGACAGGTGTCCATTCCGCGGAAAAACCCAGATGTAACCCTCCAGCCCCGGCGGGAACTGAATGTCGATGTGATTCTGCTCGTTAGGCACGTAATAGCCGAGAGCGTACATCGTATCCGAGGCCGTCCACTCCGTGCCGACGGCCCGCAGAGGATTCCGCGCCCCCGTGGCGACCACGCAGAAGTCCGCGTCGATCGTCCCATGCCTCGTCCTTAGACGCCAGCCGCAATCGCGCCGCTCCAGGTCAAGCACCCGCGTCTTCTCAAGTTGAGCCCCGGCGCGCTCGGCTCGCTCCAGTAGCATCCGGTTCAAGTCGTACCGCGAATAAATGAGCAGCGGCTCCGCCAGCCGCATCTTCACCGAACCGGCCGGCGGTGCGTCCAAAAAAGTGTCGGTCACCACCTTCTTCGGCGTATCGTTGTCCCGTAGAAACGGATACTGCTGGTAAGCCTTGTAGGTGATCCCGCCCCCACAAGGCTTCTCCCAAGCCAGTTTTTCGTCCAGCAGAACCGCGCGCACACCGGAGCGGGCCAGCCTCTCGGCCGCCATGGCTCCGGCGGGGCCTCCGCCGAGGATGGCAACCTGCTTCATTTCATGCTTCCGTTAGGACTTCCCGCAGCTCCGCCCGGGGGGACGCTCGGATGCCCGGACGGCAGTTCCCCACCGGCGCCAGGTTCGGTCGGATGCCCGGTCGGCATCTGCCCACCAGGAGCCATCCCCTGACCATGCCCCGCGCTGGAGCCTTCCCGCCCCTGAACCACCCACTCGCCGCCCTTCTTGATCAACTGGTACTTCATGTCCAACCCGGCGCCGGGGCTGGTGTTGCCCTTCGCCTGAAAATGGACCGTCGCATCGCAGCGGTCGGCCTGGAACGACATCGAAGTAACCGAGACGTCCATCGCGACAAGCCCTTGGCGCGACGCCAAGTACTTCATAATGCCTTGTTTCACCGCCGCTTCATTCTGGATGTCCTTCTTACATCCACCAAGCACAAGCGAAACGACGAGCAGGATGGTTGCTTTTTTCACGGTCTAATTATAACCTTCCCTTCCGCGGCCGCCCCGGCGCGCCCCAACGCATTTTTAGGATCAGGCGCTCCGCGCTGCCAATCCCACAAGGTACACTGAAATTCCTTGGCCTCCAACGACCTTTCCCGATTCAAACATTATGACCTGCTGCTCAGCACCTTTGTTGTCATTCTGCTGATCTCGAACCTCGTCGGCCAGAAAATCTGCGCCTTCGGCCCCTTGCGCGTCAGCGGCGCACAACTCTTGTTCCCCGTCACCTATATCTATGGCGACGTCTTCACCGAAGTCTACGGCTACGCCGCCTCGCGCCGCGCCATCTGGCTCGGCTTCTTCGCCTCCGGCATCCTCTCCGTGTTGGGAATGTCGATCACCCTCCTGCCACCCGCGCCAGAGTGGCACAACCAAGCCGCATTCGCCACCGTCTTCAGCGTGGTGCCCCGCCTCGTCATCGCCAGCCTCGCCGCCTACTGGTGCGGTGAGTTCACCAATGCCTTCGTCATGGCCAAGATGAAGCTCTGGACCCGTGGGCGTCACCTCTGGTCCCGTACGGTCGGCTCGACCGTCGCCGGCCAGGCGGTCGACACCATCGTCGTCATGACCCTCGCCTTCGGCTTCTCCATCAGCGCATCGGCGGTCGTCAAACTCATCGTCGACGGCTACCTCTTCAAAGTCGCGTATGAAGTGCTCGCCACGCCTCTCACCTATGCGGTCGTGAATTCGCTGAAACGCAGCGAGAACTTCGAAATCTTCGACGAACACACCACCTTCAACCCATTCCTGGTGGAAGTCTGAGGCGCGGCGTGACTCTGGACATAGGCTGCGGCACCCGCAAGATCGAGTCGGACGCCATCGGCATCGACGCCGCCCCGGCGCCCGGCGTCGACATCGTCTGGAACCTCGACGAGTATCCCTGGCCCCTCGAAGACAATCGCTTCGACCGCGTCTACATGTCGCACATCGTCGAACATCTCCGCGACATCCCCCGCGCCATGGCCGAGGTCCACCGCGTCGCCCGCGCCGGCGCCCAAGTCTTCATCGTCACCCCGCACTTCAGTTCCCACAATTCCTACGCCGACCCCACCCACAAGGCGCACCTCGCCGCCGCCAGTTTCGATCACCTCACCGGTCGCGACTTCGCCACCTTCCTTGGCCCCGCCGCCCGCTTTGACATCGTAGAGCGCGAACTCACATTCGGTGGAAATTTCGTATTGGACAACCTCGGCCGCCTGCTCGCCCACCGCTCCCTGGCCTGGTACGAACGCCATGCCGCCTGGTGGTTCCCGGCCCTCGACATCCGCGTACAAATGCGCGTCGTCAAGTAGCCGCACCCGTCCTCCGCGGGAGCGCACGGTTGCCGCTACGCCTTCGAGCCGCCCTCGCCGTAGCGCTCCCGCTCCGCTTCTTCGCGCTACTCCTCAGTCCTCTTCGACGTAGAGTCCCGACCCGATGTTCCCGCTTATCAACCAGCACATCTTCCAGGACATTTCCGCCCTCTCATTCAAACTTGCGCTCTCTTGCTCGGGCTAATTTCACTCGTCTTCTACCCAAAGAATCCGTGCCCGAAGTCCCCGCGCCCGGCCGGCGGCGCGGAAACCGGCGGCGGCAGCCTTTCGGAAAGAAGTTGCTTACTTCACCCCCACGGGCGCGTAGACCGTCGACCTGGCCAAGTGATACGTCTCAAGCTTCGGTGGCGCCGCCTGGAACGGTTCCATCAGCTTCTTGACCTCCGAAAACGAAGCGCGGCCGGCGACCCTTCACGAAACTTGTGGCCTACTTCCTGCCCACGGTAGCGTGAACGGTCGATAGTGCCACGTTATAGGTGTGAAGCGTCGGCGGCGCCGTCAGGAACGGCTCCATGAGTTTCTTCACTTCCGCGTACGCCGCGCGGTCGTAAGCTTCCGCGTCCTCCTGGCGCTCCCAGCTGCTTACGCCGATCGATTCCTTGCCATCCCCGGAAATCAGGAGCACCTCATCCCGGAAGCCCTTCTGTTTCTGAAGAATCGGCAACACCTTCTGCTCGATCAGGTGCGTGAACGCATCACCTTGGCCGGGCTTCAGAGGCGCACGAACTGTGCGAGTAAACATATCTACCTCCTTCTTTCGGTCCAACGCCTGGGCCGTAGGTTTCCCCTTAGGCCCAGTCTGTTTCGAACGATCCGACGCCGCAAACTCCAGCATCCAGTCGCGGAGCCGCGGTAGCCGGACCAGGCCAGTGCACCTGCCAACGGGCACAGTACGAAGGGACCCTCCAGCAGGAGCACATAAGCCTGAACGAAAACATGGCAATCCGCTCGCCACACGCTCGGAATGCGCTTATCGTTGACCGATGACGGCCCAAGCCACAGAATCGGCCTCCCCTTCGCCATCTCTGCTGGCAAAACCTTTGACGCGGTCAAAAGTCTTGCGCGGTGGCCGTACGAATCCTCCATGCCCGCAGGAATCGCAGCCCGAATTGCGAGCACGCGACCGGGTAACGCCGCCGTACTAACTCTAGTTACTAACTTCCGAATAACCTGGCAAGAGATCATATCGCCAGGCGCCACCTTTCCCGGATAACCAGTGACACTAACAACGCGGCTGTCTTATAATCATTTCGGATACATGAAGGACCCCTTCCTCCACGCCGCGATCGATGAAGCAAAAAACGGCCTCGCCGAAAACGGCATCCCTATTGGCTCGGTCCTCGTCATCGATGGCGCCATCGTCGGCCGCGGCTACAATCGCCGCGCGCAGAAAGGCAGCCCGGTCCTTCACGCCGAGATGGACTGCCTGGAAAACGCCGGCCGCCTTCGCGCGTCCGATTATCGCCGCTCCACTCTGTACACAACGCTCTCCCCGTGCGACATGTGCTCAGGCGCAATTCTCCTGTACCAAATCCCGCGCGTCGTCATCGGAGAAAACCAGACCTTTCGCGGCCCGGAAGACTATCTCCGCTCGCGCGGCGTCATCCTCGATGTCGTCGGCGAAGAAGAGTGCATCCGCCTCATGCGGGACTTCATCGCGCGTCACCCCGCACTCTGGAATGAAGATATCGGCGTGCCT
>JAJYAR010000091.1 GCA_021779435.1 bacterium | reverse complement strand
CTTCCCGACGATATCAGCAGCGCGGTTTGCGAGGACGCGTCCGGCGCGTTGTGGTGCGCAAACCGCAGCGGCGGTCTCATCCGTTTTGAGAACGGGATTGTGACGCGGACAGCGCCCGCCCCGGGCCGCCCAACGACGTACGCGAACTGCGTCTATCCCGACAACAAGGGCTACATCTGGGTGGGAGCAGGCGACGGGTTGTTCCGCGTTGCCATTTCCGATCCCCGGCAACTCGAAACCGTCACGCGGGACGTCCGCAGCGTTCACGTCCTCCTGTGCGCCCGCGACGGCGCAATGTGGGTCGGATACGGCGATGAGGGGGATATCGTCGTTTTCAGGAACGGCGTGATGGAACGGATGACGCTGCCCGGCTCGGTTCCCGCCAAGCGCATCCAGGCGATCACGGAGGACAAGCGGGGACGCATCTGGATATCCACCAGCAACCACCAGCTCTACCTCTGGGAACGCGGAGCGGTTAAGGAACTGCCAACGGATGGCATTCCCGGCGGCCCGATCCTGGCCATCTACTGCGATGACGAGGAAAACGTCTGGCTCGGTACGCTCGGCGGACTCGTGCTGATCAAAGGCGACTCCCGCACCGTTTTCACTACCCACGACGGGCTCCCCGACAGCCAGGTGCTGCAGATCCAGGAGGATGATCAGCACCGGTTCTGGTTCGGCACACGGGTCGGCCTCGTGTGTGTTTCCCGCACCCGGCTTCTCGCCGAGGCCGCCAACCAAAATCGCTCGCTGCACGCCGCTGTGTTCGGCCCGGAGGCGGGCCTCCGGGGCACCTCGGCCCTGCAGGATTCCCAGCCGATGTCATGGCGTGGAGCCAATGGCCGGCTGTGGTTCGCAACCCATGGCGGCGTCCTGGGCATCGATCCGTCCCGCATCGCACCCGAGCGCCCTTCGCCGCCCGTGTTCATCCGGTCCGTCAACATCGACCGGAATCCGGTGCTGGCGAAAGATCCGCTCCGCGTCCCGGCCAACTCCCACGAGGTGCAGTTCGCCATGCTCGCCCTGGACTACACCACCCCGGACTCCCTCCGGCTCCGACACCAGCTCGTCGGGTCCGATTTCGGCTGGGTCGACACGCCCCCGGACCACAACGCGACGTACTCGCGCCTCTCCCCGGGTTCCTACGAGTTTCGGGTCATCGCGTCCTCAGCCACCGGCCCGTGGTCGGCGGCCCCTGTGACATTGCGGGTCGTGATCCTCCCCGCCTGGTGGCAGACGTGGTGGTTCCGTCTCGCGGCGGTCGTGGCGTTCACCGCTGCCGTCGGTGGCTGCGCACGATACTGGTCCCACCGGCGCCTCAAGGCCCGCGTGCACCGTCTCGAGCGTGAGCACGCGCTCGATCGCGAACGGGCCAGGATCGCACGAAATCTCCACGACGACCTCGGCGGCACCGTGACCCGGATCGGCCTCCTCGCCGAGCGCGTGAAGCGCCACTCGACCGATCCTCTCGTCCAGACGTCATCCGCCCAGCTGGCGGTCAGCACACGGAGGCTTGCGAGCGAACTGGAGAGCATCGTCTGGACCGTGAGCCCGCGAAACAACACGTGGGACCGGCTCGCCGCCTTCGCGGCGCGTTACGCGAGAAGGCTCTGCGAGGATTCCGACCTCCCCTGCTCGGTCTCCGGCATGGAAACGATTCCGTCCCAGGCCGTGGCTCCCGAGGTGCAACATCATGTCCTCGCCGTACTCAAGGAGGCTCTCAACAACGTCCTGAAGCACTCCCGTGCGAGTGCAGTGAGCATCCTGATGTCGGTCGAGGACGGCTGTTTCCTGCTGCGCGTCGAGGACGACGGCGTTGGATTTGACCCAACCGCCCCTGAACACGCCGAGCGAAATGGGTTGAGCAACATGCGGACCCGCATCAACGACATCGGCGGACAAATCACCATCATCAGCAAGCCGGGCAGCGGTGCGGCGGTCACCATCCGGCAGCCGCTCTCAATCCACCCAAAACCAACTCGGGAAGCGTAGATTCATGGTCGCAGACATCAAGATAGCCATCGTCGAGGACAATGCCGGCATCTGCGAGGAACTGGAGCAGGTGATCGCGGAATCTCCCGGCTGCACCTGCACGGCCGTGTGCCGCAATCTCCAAACTGCCCTGCGGAAGATACCGGTCGCCGCACCCGACGTGGTCGTCATGGACATCAACCTGCCGGACGGCTCCGGGATCGAGGGCGTGGAAAAGCTGAAGCGAGCCCTTCCGGCCACGCAGTTCCTGATGTTCACCATCTACGAGGACCACGAGCAGATCTCGAAGTCGCTCGAGGCCGGAGCAAGCGGCTATCTTCTCAAGCGCACGGCCCCCGAGGACCTGATCCGCGCAATTCACGAGATCAGAAGTGGCGGCGTCCCGCTGACGCCCGAAGTCGCCCGCCGCGTGATCGCCGCGTTCCAGCGCAGGCAGGCTCCGGCCGCCACCGCGGGTTCGGAGAAACTGACCCAGCGCGAGGAGGAGATCCTGCATCTGCTCTCGCGCGGCATGCTCTCGAAGGAGATCGCCAACCAGCTTTCGATCAGCATCGAGACGGTGAACAGCCACCTGAAGCACATCTATGGGAAGCTCCACGTCCGCACGCGGACGGAAGCCGTGATCAAGTTCATGGGCTGAGCGGCTGCGCTCTGCATGCCGGACGGCTCGAACGTGACAGCGAACGCCCACACGTCGTCGCAAGACCGGCGTCGACTCAAAGCTTACCTGACTCGGCGAGCTTGCGCGCCTGCTCAAGCGGGATGGGCGGCTTCGCCTTCAGCGACTCGAGCACCTTCGAGTGACGCTGGTCAGGGGTGAAAAGCTCCCGCACCAGACGATCGGTGACGTCGAGCCGCTGCGCCTCGGGAATATCCTTCAGCGCCGCCTCATCCCATCTGGAAACCAGCCGGACCACGCCGAGCTCCGCCTGAAGGGCGTCAAGCTTGGGCCGCAGGTGGGCAATCGCCTCGTCCGCCGGCGCCGTGCTGAAGACCTGAAGGTGGTTTCGCAGCTGCAGCGCGGAGAGCTGCGCGCCGAGCTCTTTCGCCCGTTCCGCATCACCGGCCGACTTCGCGGACTTCGCCGCAGCGAGAAGCGCGTTGCGCTCCTTCGTGCCCGGTTCCGACCAGAACCAGGCATAGCCAAGGGCGCGGGAGTCATAGATTCCGACCTTCGCGGTCGACGCCGCGGAGGCGGTGGGGGTCTGGGCAAGAGCACTCGTGCCGAGGCCGAGTGCGCACGCAATCCAAAGCAATCGGGTGATCGTTTTCATGGGATTTGTTCAACGCCTGCATGATACCCGGACACCACGCCAACCGGTTAATCGATATTCCCGATGCCTCCCATCGGTTGCGACGATCGCCCTGCGCGCTCAGCTTTGAAGCCCTGCCTCGGCTCCCACCTGCCCGCGCCTCGGGAAATGCGAGAAGCCGTTCTCCGCACACCAGCGCATCAGCTCGGCGCTCGTGTGAACGTCGAGTTTGCGCGTGACGCTTTGCCGGTGCGAATGGACCGTCGCGGGACTCAGCCCAACCGCCGCGCCGATATCGCCATCCGACTCGCCGCGCCCGAAGTGCGGAAGGAGCGAGATTTCCCGGTTCGACAGAAATTTGAAGAACGCGTTGGGATCGCGGCGAAAGCGGTTGAGGGCCACCGCGACGTCAGCGGGCAGGTAACTCCTCCCGTCGCAACACACGTCAAGCGCGCGCCGAAGCTCGACGTGCAGCCGCGCCGTCTTGCACACCACGCCCGCCGCGTGTCCGAGCATCACCCGATACAGAAACGCGGGGTCCGATCTCACCGTGAGCAGCAGCACCCGGACTCCGGGTTTCTCGGCCCGCAGGAGATCGAGAACCTCGAGGCCGTCGATGTCCGGCAGGTTGAGGTCCAGGAGGACGACGTCGGCGTGCGCAGACCGGCAAAGTTTCAGTCCCTCAGCGCCGGTCGTGACATTCGCGACATACTCGTACTCCGGCCACTTTTGAACCAGGCGCTGCACGGTGTCGGCAGCCAGCGGATCATCCTCGATGTGCAGGATGCGCACCGGGGTCTCCGTGCATCGCGGGGAATCGACGCTCTCGGGCTGCAGCATTTCAACGGTCGGGGTTCGCTCCATGCTGGCCGGCTGACTCACGGACGCAAGGTGCGAGACGGTCGGACCGCGTCATCCTTCCCACCGTCCGCGGCGCAGCCGCACCGCACCGGGCACAACGCGAAGAGCCACGGCCCCGCGGCCGTGGCTCCAACACATCGATCCTAGGCAATCAGCCACAAGTCGGTCAGAGGAAATCGACGACGAGCCATGTGGGACCGAAATTGCTTACCCAGGTGATCGTCTGACTCGAGGTCGAGAACGAGCCGGCGGAATTGACGGACAGCCCACCGGTGTACTCACCGTCGGGCAGGTTCGAGACGTGCATGAAACCGTTCGAATCCTGCCACCAATAGACGCCGGATTGGACGTAGAGCACGCCGCCCTGGTCGAAGCAAAACACCAGGTCGCCGTTGCAGTACAGCGCAACGCTGCCGTAGCCGGTTTGGTAGCCGTACTCACGGAGATCCATCTCGACGGAGCTCGAGGAATCCTTGTACCCGAGGGATACCGTCTGCTCGGCCGCCCAGGCCAGCGAGGCAAACGTCATGATCGCAAACGCAGTGATGGCTTTCAGATACTTTTTCATCGTGGGTGTCGTGTATGGGTTGGATGGCTGCTGGACCATGTAGCTCGTGACACAGCCTCTCCCGCGGCGGAATTCCTCTTTCTCAACCATAAAGTTGAAACAGGCACCTTGCCGGCGAACCGCCCGGCCAGACTCCGACGGGACCTGCCCACTTACCGCTGGTTGAGCTTCCCCAGCAGGTGTTCCCGCAGGGCAACCACGTTGTTGTGCTCCGTATCCCGCGAGCTGAACAGCAGCGTCACACGACCTTGCTTCGCCGCTTCGAGCAACGGTTCCCACGCCTCGGGATGCGCTTCCAATTCCGTCCGGTACTTTCGCCTGAATTCCTCCCACTTCGCCGGATCATGACTGAACCAGGTCCGCAGCCCCGCGCTCGGGGCCGCCTCGCGCAGCCAGGAATCGATCTTCAACGCTTCCTTCCTGATCCCGCGGGGCCAGAGCCGCTCGACGAGAAACCGCCGGCCATCCGCGGCCTCCGGCGGCTCGTACACACGCTTGATCGCGATCCTGTCCTTCACGTGGAAACCTACGCTCCCGGCAACGCCACGCAAACGGACGTGTCAACCGGCGGGGTTCCCGCGCGCCGGCCCCGCCGTGCAGGTCGCCGCAAGCGCCGTCGCCGCCGCGAGCAGCGCCCCGGCACCAAACGTGGCCCCCGGGCCGAACGAACTCCAAAGAGCGCCCGCGAGCACACTGGCCAGCAGGAGCATCACACCGCGAACGAGGTTGATGATGCCGAACGCGGTGCCACGCAGCGCCGTCGGCGCATGGTCGGCCGTCAACGCGTTGAGCAGCCCTTCCGTCAGCCCCATGTGAAGTCCCCAGCCGAGGATCCCGACGAGAATCAGCGCCGGTGAATGCCCCAGCGCCAGAAAGGCATCCGCAGCCACCATCACGACGCAGCCGACCGCGAGGATGCGATTCCTGGGAACCCGGTCGGACAATACGCCCGCAGGATAGGCCGAAAGGACGTACGCGAGGTTCATCACGACCAGCGCCAGCGGAGCATACGCCTCCCGCAAACCGGTCGACTGCATCCGCAGCACCAGGAACGCTTCGGAGAAGCGCATCAGCGTGAAGAGCATCACGACGCCGACGAGCTTCCAGAAGGCCGGCGGGAAACTGCGCCAGTGGAAACCCGCGAGTGGATTGTGACGCCGTTCCCGCTGTTCAACCCGCACCGGTTCGCGCACCGCAAGCACCAGGAGGGCAACCGCGATGAAGGCCGGGATCGTCGCAATCCAGAAGACCGTGCGAATGCGCTCCGCAAGGACGACCATCAGCCCCATCGCGAGAAGCGGCCCGATCAGCGCGCCGGCCGTGTCGAGCGTCTGCCGGAGGCCGAACGCGGCGCCTCGCTGCTCCGGTGCGGACAGGTCCGCGACGAGCGCATCGCGCGGCGCCCCACGGATGCCCTTTCCCACTCGGTCGATCAGACGCGCCGCGAAGACCATCCCCGCACTCCCCGCCAGCGGAAACATCGGCTTCGTCAATGCCGCCAATCCGTAGCCGAGCACCGCGAGCGGCTTTCTCCGACCAAGCCGGTCCGACAACACTCCCGAGAAGAGCTTGGTGATCGCCGCCGTGCTCTCGGCGACGCCTTCGATCATGCCAAGGACAGCCGCGGTCACTCCCAACGTGCCAACCAGGAACACGGGAAGCAGTCCGTGGATGGCCTCGGACGACACGTCCATGAACAAGCTCACGAAGCCGAGCGCCCAGACGCCGCGGGAGAGGCTTCGAAGCTTCGTGCCAGGTCGTCCTGGATCGTGGCTCATTTCAATCGGGCACTCTGGCAGGCTCCCGCGAAACGGCAACCGGCTTGGCCCCGAGAGCCTGCGAGCTGATCAGAGGTACTTTCGAGCGGGCCAACCCGAGCGCGTTCGGGAGAACGCGCGCGACCAAGCCTCCGTGGCGGCGAGCGCCAGCGGGCCGACTCCTACCTGCGTGTCTGCGCCTGCGGGGGCAGCTGCTTCACCTCGAGCGGCTTCCCGTTCACGGTGACGTTCTTCACGACGAGATTCTCGACGCCCGACACGGGGAAAGTCTCTTCGGCGAGTTTCACGTCGATGTTCTCGAGCGTGATGTCGCGGAGCACGTCTGTCGTGGCTGTCCGCGCCTCGTTCGCAACATTGCCGCGGATCACGCCGAGCGTGCGATATTCCCCCGTGATGTTCCGGAGGGTGATATTGTTGACCTGCCGTGTGGGAGCCGGCTGGCCCTTCAGGTCGAAAAACTGCATCCAGGGCGCGACATTCAGAATCCGGCCGCCGCCCTTCAGGACGACGCCGTCGATCGTGATGTTCTCGTAGTGCTGCGGAGTATCCGGCCGAAGCTTCAATGTCAGGACGGTGGTCCGGCCATCGACCGTGCAGTTGCGCACGTTCACGTTGCGCACGGTTGTCGCCTCGCTGCCGCAGGTGATGATGCCGTTGCCGTCGCCAAAGCGGCAGTTCTCCACGAGAATGTTTTCGACCGGCGGGCTGTCGGTGTCCTTGTCCGCAAGCGGGCCCTTGCTGCCCTTCAGCGCGATGTTGTCGTCGTTGCAGGAAATGTACGTGTTGCGGACCGTGACGTTCTGGCAGCTGTCGATGTCGATGCCGTCGGTGCTCGGGCCACGCTGGGTCCCGGACGTCGGCGCCTTGATCTCCAGCCCGTCCACCACGACGTCACGGCAGCGATACATATGGAGATTCCAGAAGCCGGAATCGTGGAGCCTGATGCCCTCGATCCGCACGTCGTTGCAGCGGTCGATGAACATCAACCGCGGCCGCTCGACTTCGAGGTTCGTGCAGCGGGGGTTTTCCTGCCGACGTTTCCAGAAGGCCTGCCAGTAGGTGGGACCGTTGCCGTCGAGCTTTCCCTTGCCGGTGATGCGCAGGTGTTCGATCCCCTGCGCGTTCACCAGCGCCATCCGCCAGGGTTCGAAATGTCCTTCGATGCGGGTCTCACGCTTCGGGTAATCCTCGATATTGTTCGACCCAAGGAGCACCGCGCCGTCCCCAAGGTGAAGCTCCACGCCTTGCTTCACAAAGATCGAACCACTCATGAATACGCCGGCCGGAATTTCGGCAACGCCTCCCCCGGCGGCTGCCACCGCGTCAATCGTCTTCTGGATCGCCTCGGTGTTGAGCGTCTTCCCATCCGCGACGGCGCCAAATTCCGTGACCGACTTGCGAAGCGCGGCGCTGGGCGCCTTTGAGGCCGGTGCCTGCGACGCATCGGCGGCAACGGCGGGAACCAGATTCGCGCTCAGGGCAAGTGTCAGGGACAAGGCCGCGGAAGCAGTACGTAGGGAGATCATACGGGGATGAGTTGGATGATGCGACGGGACAAGACGCACGAACGCACCCTTCCGTTGCTCGGAGCGTCCGAATTCGCGCGTTCCGGAAATGACGGCAGATCCGCCATGGCGGCGCCCGATTCATCGTTGCCCTGTCTGCCAACCTGGGCTTCGACACAGGATCGACGGCGCACCCTTTCTGCCGTCATATCGTCACTTCCAAAAATGCGCAGCCTGCTTACCCGCATCGCTGACCGGCTGGACGCCCCGTACCGGGGACAGTCGTACTTCGTCGCGATCAAGGCCCGGCTGCTCGCCGGCATCGTCCTGGTGGCGCTGCTCATTTTGCCGGTCAGCACGGCAAAGAACATCTGGGAGCACGCTCCCTCGCTGCCGGCCCGCATCATCGTCAAC
>JAJYAR010000090.1 GCA_021779435.1 bacterium | reverse complement strand
CCGCACGAATCGGTGCCGTGACCTCTGTGTCATTGCCTTGGGGTAGGGCCGGACCGCTGGGCCGGCCGCGCCTCAATTCACAATCCTCGGACCAAGGCAGGATAACCGCGAAGGACGCGAATGAACGCGAAGGCGTGTGGCTGCTCGGACCTTCGCGTCTGTTCGCGCACTTCGCGGTTCACAGGATCGGGCGGTATGGGTGCCAGTGCCCGCGCGGTGCCGCCACTGCATCAGGCATCCGGCAGTCTGAAGTATTCTCTGTGGACTCCGCGTCCGGGCTCCGTGGCCTCTGTGCCGCAGCCTTGCGTCGGAATCCAGGCAATGGTCACGCTTCGCTCGTAAACGGCTTGATCGCGATTCCGGCGAGATCCAGCGCCGCGTTCAGCCGGCGCGCAAAGTCGACCGCCTCCGGGGTGTCCCCGTGCAGGCATACCGTGTCAGCCCTCACCCGGACGAGTGTTCCATCGGTCGCGCGCACCACGCCTTCGCGGACCATCTGAAGCACTTGCGCGACCGCCGCATCCTCGTCGCGGACGAGCGCATCGGCCCGCGAGCGAGGAGTTAGGGTTCCATCCCGCTGGTACGTGCGGTCGGCGAACACCTCCTCGGCAACGGGCAGCCCTCGCGCTCTCGCCATGTCGACGAGAGGGCTGCCGGCCGGCGCGAAGAGGATGATCTCCGGCCAAAGCCGGGCCAGGTCCGACACCGTCGTGTCCGCCAGATACACGTCGTATGCGACCTGATGGTACAACGCGCCGTGTAGCTTCACATGGCGCAGCTTCGGTCCCGCGATGTCGTAGAGCTGCTCGATCTGAATCAGAATCAACCGGCTGACCTCGTAAGGCGTGATCGGCCGTTCGATCCTGCCGAAGTGTTCGGGATCGAAATGCCCGGGATGCGCGCCAATGCCCACACGGCTGGCGACCGCCAGGTCCACCGCGTCCACCATCATCTCAACCGATCCGGCATGCGCCCCGCATGCGATGTTCACCGACGAAACGAGCGGCATCAGCTCATCGTCGGAGCCGGCGCCTTCACCCAGGTCACAATTGAGATCGATCGTCCGTTGCACGTTACCGGAGCTTCCGGGACAACCCGTTCCGCAACATCGCCACCGAACGCTCCCGCGCAAGCAGCGATTCATGAGCGTCCTGGAGCGTCGTCTCCACAAAGGTCAGGACGTCACCCGGCCTGAGCTGGGCGACCAGCGGCAGGTCAGCCCTGGCCACATGCGCCACCTGCGGATAGCCGCCGATCGTCTGAGCGTCCGCCATGAGCACGATGGGCTGCCCGTCTCGCGGGACCTGCACCGTTCCCGGAACAACCGGGTGCGAGCCGAGCTCCTCGTGCGACTGCCTCACCAGCGCCGGTCCCTTGAGCCGGATTCCCATCCGGTCTCCCTGCGCAGTCACGGTGTAAGGCGCCTCGTACAGGCTTCGCCCAAATTCCGAAGCTTGGTCGCCGGGCACCACGCGCACCGTCGGGGACGCGGAGTACGCGGGCAGCATGCGTGGATCGATCCACCAGCGGCCCAGCACCGTTCGAGTCAGGTTCGGCGCATGCAGCACCTCGCCATCCTGCAGCACATGACCGAAGCCGCCGCGCGCGTACACGCTCGCACTCCCGAGTATCGCCGCCGTTTCAAAGCCTCCCGCAATCGCGAGATAACCGCGGCAACCTTCCAGTGCCGGCCCGAGTGACAGAACCGACCCGGCTTCAATCCTGACCGGCTGCCACCGTGGCACTCCCGGAAACGCCGCGCCGGTCACCGCGATCAGGGCGTCGTGACTGAATGCGAGGTCGGGTCCGACCATCGCGAATTCCAGCGCGGGAGCGCCGGCCTCGTTGCCCACGAGAAGGTTCGCCACCCGCAGGGCGAAGCGATCCATCGCGCCTCCACGCGGCACTCCGTCCGCCCGGTACGCCGTGCGTCCGAGATCCTGAAACGTCGTCTGCATCCCAGCGCGGAGTACACTCACTTCCATGCCGCAAACTCCTCAGCACGGATGCTCCGGAATCTCACGCGGTCCGCCGCGTGCAGCAGCGCCGGCTCCGAACGCTCAGGGTCGAACATCGCCAAGGGCGTGCGTCCAATCAGGTTCCACCCGCCTGGCGTCGGGAGCGAATAGACGCCGGTCTGCGCTCCGCCGATCCCGATGGACCCGGGCGGCACAAGCGTCCGCGGAGTACTTCGACGTGGCGTGTTCAGCTTCGCCGGCAGTCCACCCAAATAGGCAAAACCCGGCACGAAGCCGATGGCGTGGACCCGGTATTCCGGCTCGGCGTGCAGGTGAATCACCTGCGCAACCGTCAGCCCAGCCGAGGCCGCCACCGCCTCGATGTCGGGGCCATGTTCGCCACCGTAACAGACCGGGATTTCCACAACCCGCGCCGCCGCCGCCCCCAGCGGAGACTCCGCCGCGCGCTTCGCGATTTCGGCAATGTGCGCGTGAAACTCGGGGTACGGCGCCGTGCGCGAGATGTCATAGTGCACAGTCACCGTCGCAAACGCCGGCATCACGTCCTCCACCCCCGCGATCCGCGCCCGCCTGAGGGCATCAGCGACGGCCCGCACCTTCGCGAGCGCCAGCTCATCGACCCCGACGCCCAGCGTGAGCACGAGCGCGGAGTCCCCAAGCGGCGTGAGCGTCATGACGATACCATTTCTGAATCTCGTTCCGCCGCAAAAACAAAACCGGTTTGCGAGCCGTTCGGAAATGGCTTCCGTGCGTCCTGAACGCTTTTCCCGCTTACAACCCCGTTAAGGAATACTCATCCCACATGACTTCCCGTTCGTTTGTCGTCGCCGCGGTTATGCTCCCGCTCGCCGTGATCGGTTGCCGCCGTCAGGCCGTCGAGACCTACCGCATTCCCAAGGAGAAGGACCCGGCCATGGGTCTTGCCGAACCCGGAACCCCACCGGCCACGGGCCCGATGGCAGCCGCCGCGGGCGGCGGTTCCATGGCTTCCACTCCGGTGGCAACGGCGGACGGGCCGACCCTGACCTGGACTGCGCCGGGCGACTGGAAGCAGAAAGCGGCCTCGGCGATGCGCAAGGCAAGCTACTCCATCGATGGAGCGGGCGCGGCTGACGCGGATTTTTCGATCACCGCCTTTCCCGGCGATGTCGGCGGCGAACTGGCGAACGTGAACCGCTGGCGCGGCCAGCTTCAACTTCCTCCCGTCACCGAAGCGGAATTCTCGACGAGCGTTCAGCGGCTGGAGCACGACGGGCTGCGTTTCGCCGTGGTGGAACTCGTCGGCTCGGGCGATCCGCAGCAGCGCATCCTCGGCGCATTCGTGCCCTACGGAGGCGCCACCTGGTTCTTCAAGCTGATGGGGCCCGCGCCCGTCGTTGAACGATCGCGCACCGCCTTCCTCGCGTTCCTCGACACGGTGAAGCCCGCAGCTCCCACCACCCAATGAAAGAGATCCTTCTCGATTTCCGGGACTTCTTCGTGTCCCTGAAGCTCACCGTCGTGCTGCTTGTGTTCAGCATGGTCCTGGTCTTCGCCGCCACACTCGACCAGGTGAACCTCGGCGTGTGGGCCGTCCAGGAAAAGTACTTCAGGTCGCTCTTCGTGATGATGCGCGTCGGTGACGTTCCGATCCCGGTCTTCCCCGGCGGCTACGTCATCGGCGGGATGCTCCTCATCAACCTGATCGCCGCCCACGTTTACCGTTTCAAGCTGGCATTCCGAAAGTCCGGCATCCTCCTCGCCCACTTCGGCCTGATCCTCCTTCTCGTCGGCGAACTCCTCACCGGACTCTGGCAGCAGGAGTTCCACATGCGCATCGACGAGGGCGAGACGAAGAACAACGCCGAAAGCTATCAGAACAACGAACTCGCGATCACCGACGTCACCGATCCGAACACGGATGAAGTCGTCGCGATCCCCGAATCGTACCTCGCCAGGGAAACCGTCGTCCAACACCCGAAGCTGCCGTTCCGCGTCGTTCCAAAGGCGTTTTTCCCCAATGCCTCGCTCGTCATGCGCCAGGGGCCCTCGTCGCCCGGGAACATGGACGCACCGACGCTCGCCACCACCGGCATCGGACTTCGAGTCACCGCGTTCCCGGAGCCTGTCACGTACAAGCAGGACGAACGCAACCAGCCGGCCGCGTTCGTCGAACTGATCGGCCCGCAGGGCTCCCTCGGCACCTGGCTTGTGTCGTCCGAGATGCCGGCGCCCCAGCACTTCGACTTCGGAGGACGCTCCTGGAAGATCGCGTTGCGACCCCAGCGCTCCTACCAGCCGTTTTCGCTGACGCTCCTGAAGTTCAGCCACGACGTGTACCCGGGCACCGAAATCCCGAAGAACTTCTCCAGCCGGATCCGGCTCACCTCGGCCGATGACCAGAACGGCCGCGAGGTGCTGATCTACATGAACAACCCGCTCCGGTATGCCGGCCTGACCTTCTACCAGTCGGGCTACGAAGGTGAGCACACCACGATCCTCCAGGTCGTCCGCAACCCGAGCTGGCTCCTGCCGTACGTCTCGTGCGCGCTGATCGCCCTGGGCCTGCTCATTCAATTCGGCATCCACCTGATCGGCTTCATCAGTCGCCGCGCACGCGCCACGACACCCGTACTCACGCCGTCGCCTGGACGCACACCCGCAGCCTGACCGCAGCCCGCCGCCTGGCACCACCCACAACCGCCGACTCCCACCCATCGTGAAGCGTTTGATCCCGCTCCTGGTCCTCATCGCCGCGACTCTCTCGGTCCTCGCATCGCTCCGGCCGCCCCACGAGCCGACTGATTTCAATGTATCCGACTTCGGACGGCTCCCGGTGCTCGCAAACGGCCGCTTCAAACCGCTCGACACGGTTGCGCGCAGCTCGCTGCTCCAGTTTCAGAACCGCCAGGAGGTCCGCACGCCGAATGTCACCGCACCCCTCGTCTCCTCGCCTTCGGAGTGGCTGCTCGACGTCGTGTTCCGCCCGGAAAAGTCCGACACGTACCCGACGTTCCTCATCGACAATCCCGACCTGCTCGCGCTGATCGGCCGGACCGACGACAACCTGCGGATCGAGTACACCGGGACAGCGAAGCGCGTCATGGCCTCCATCGGTTTCCTGCCTGCACGCTACCGCCGGTTCTCGTTCAGCGAAATCCAGCCGCACCTCGATGCGATCGACGCGCAGGCACGACTCGCGGATCAGGTCGAGGCACCTCGTCGGAACCCATTCCAACGGTCCGTCCTTCAGCTGTACAACAACCTGCTCCAGTACCAGCACCTGCGGCACATGCTGATTCTGCCGGGCACGGAGAATTTTCTCGGCGATCTCCTCGAGCTTCAGGACAAGCTCCCGCAGGGCGTCGAGGCCGTCCGGGCAAAGCAGGCCGGACAGCCACACGACGAGGCGCTCGCGGCGCAGATGGTCGAGATGGCCCGCCGGTTCAGCGTGATGGTGGCGGCCGAGACGTTCCTCGTCATTCCGCCCGAATCGGGCGGCGGCGCACCGGGCAAATGGCAGACCACAGGAGCCGCGCTGTCGGACACGTTTCAGAACGGACACGTGAGCCCGGCGGCGCTCACCTACGCCGGTCTCGGTCGCACCTGGCGGGCCGGAGACGCGACGCACTTCAACCAGCTTGTGTCCGTGCTTCACGGCGACCTCGAGAAGCGTTTCGGCGCCTCCCTCGGCAAGTCGGACGTGGAAACGCGATTCAACGTCGCCGAACCGTTCTATCGGGCCATGACGCTTTACGCGCTGGCCTTCGCGGCGGCGATCGCCTCCTGGCTGATCTGGCCGCAGACCCTGGGAAAATCCGCGTTCTGGCTGATGGCGCTGGCATGGGTGGTCACGACCATCGGCATCGCCACGCGCATGTGGCTGGAGGGCCGGCCACCGGTGACCAATCTCTATTCCTCGTCGCTGTTCGTCGGCTGGGGCGCGGTGGCCTTGTGCCTGTTCCTCGAATACGCGTACCACAACGGCATCGGAAGCGCCGCCGGAGGGGCGATCGGCTTCACGACGCTCATCATTGCGCACATGCTTTCCTTCAGCGGCGACACCCTGGAAATGATGCGCGCCGTCCTCGACTCGAACTTCTGGCTGGCAACCCACGTTGTCGTCGTGACGCTCGGGTACGCATCCACGTTCCTCGCCGGCTTTCTCGCCCTCATCTACATCATCCGCGGCGTGCTCACTCGTTCGCTCGACCGCGTCACCGCCGACGCTCTTTCGAGGATGGTTTACGGCATCGTCTGCTTTGCGACGCTGTTCAGCTTCACGGGAACGGTGCTCGGCGGCATCTGGGCGGATCAGTCCTGGGGCCGGTTCTGGGGTTGGGATCCGAAGGAAAACGGCGCGCTCATCATCGTGATCTGGAACGCCATCATCCTTCACGCCCGGTGGTCAGGCATGATCCGCCAGCGCGGACTCATGGCGCTCGCCGTCTTCGGCAACGTCGTCACCGGCTGGAGTTGGTTCGGGACGAACATGCTCGGCGTCGGACTTCACAGTTACGGCTTCACGGACGCGGCGTTCTGGCTGCTGTTCGGGTTTGTCCTAAGCCAGCTCGCGTTCATCGGACTGGCGCTGCTCCCTCTGGAAAAGTGGCGCAGTTTTCGGAATTCGCCGACCAACAAGGCAACGACGCTTCAGCCAACGCACGCCGGATAAGCCGGCCCCCCGTTCCGGATCGGCCCTCCCCCGGTAGGAGCAGATTTATCTGCGATAGCTTGGCCGACCCGTCCCGTCAATCCGACCGTCATTGGTGTCGCAAATGAATTTGCTCCTACAGTGAATCGACCCGGCGGTTTTTACGGTAGGAGCAGATTTATCTGCGATGGCTTGGCCGTCCCGCCCGGTCGATCCGCCCGGCGTGGGTGCCGCAATCGATCGGTTCGGGCTGAGATGAAAAAAGCGGCGGCCGATTCTGGCCGCCGCTGAAAACACTGCTCCAAACTGGAGAGCTACGGATTGAGGAGCTTCTTCACCTCGGGCGTGTCGAGGTTGTCCTTCGTCACGATCATCACCTCGGTATCGACTTCCTTTTCGACGGCCTTCTTCTGGGCAGCCGCGACGGCCGATGTGACGCCGAGGTACCCCATCCGGAACGGCTGCTGGACGGTGAGTCCGGCGAGTTCGCCCTTGCGGAGTCCATCGACGAGTTCATCGGTCGAGTCGAACCCGACGAACGCGATCTTTCCGGCGAGTTTGGTATCGCGAAGCGCTGCGAGCATGCCTTCCGACGACGGCAGATTCGGAGCGAAGACCGCGTTGAGCTCCGCGCCGAATTTCTGAAGCAGTGCGTTGGCGTTCTTCTGCGCCTCCTCCTTCGTCGCTCCTGAAATGAAATCCGAGGAGATGACCTTGATGCCCGGGAATTTCTTCAGCGCGTCCAGGAATCCGGACTCACGCGGCTGCGTGCTTCCGTGCCCCTTCACAAACCGGAAAAGTGCGACATTGCCGTTTCCATTCAGAACCTCGGCGATCCGGCGTCCGGCGAGGAGGCCGGCCTTGTAGTTGTTCGTGGCAACGACCGACACCGGGCTCTCCGTGTTGATGAGCGAGTCGATCACGACCACGGGAATTCCAGCGGCTTTCGCCTGATCCGCCGCCGGGGCAAGGATCTGCGCGCTGGAGGGCGCAAGCACGATTGCGTCGACCTTCTTCGCGACGAATGAGGCGACGACCTGTTTCTGCTCCTCAGTCTGGTCTTCGCGTGCTGGAGCATCCCACAGAATGTTCACGGTCACGCCTTGGGCCTCCAGGTCGGCTTTGGCCTTCATCACGCCGCCTTTGACGACGTTCCAGTACGGGCTGTCCTTGGCTTTCGGGGCAACGCCGATGGTAAGCGGCTGGGCCGCGATGGCAGTGATTGGCGCGATGAGAAGCGCCAGAGACGCGAGTGATACTCTCATTTTTGGATCAGGGGTTGTTGGTCGCGATGTGGGCCGCCGACGTAACTGACGTAATCGGCGCGACCGGCATGCCCTTTAGCAGTTGCGTCCTTGTTACGTGGGCACCCCAACAACCGCCCCCGCAGCCGCAAATTCCTTGCCGGACGCATCCGTGCACACCGGCGGCTCACGATTTCACATGTAGCTTATAATCAGATAGTCGTGAACTACGCCTTCGCGGAAGCGTCCCAATCCCGGTCCGGACAGGCCCTGTCTTCCGAATCCCGGATAAGTGGCAGGCGCGCGCCCGCTGCGCCTTCGCCTGGATGACGGGCGGAGGCTCTGCTTGAGGTAGCAGGGCGGGACCGCTAGGCCCGCCGGGATAGAGGCACCAAGGCACCGGGGTCTGCGGACCCCGGCTACAACAAGGCATCGCGTTTCGGCGTCCGATGTAGCCGGCCTCCGCAGAGGCCGGATTGAGGTAGGGCGGGACCGCTGGGCCCGCCGTGCCTTGTTGCT
>JAJYAR010000089.1 GCA_021779435.1 bacterium | reverse complement strand
CCTCCCGCGCGCGTGCGCAGTTGGTCCATCACCACACTATTGGCGGAGACCCCGTTCATGTTGATCGCGGATAGCAAAAGCTCGATCCGCTCCATTCGCGCGAGTTCCTCTTCGCGCATGTGTAGATCAAGCGCCTTCATGAAGATCGCCTCGCGCTGAAGATTCGCGGGGCTCGCCGCCGCGACCTGGACGTACCAGTTCGGGTTTTCATACCGGCGTTGGACCTCCATCTGGTCGAACGCATGGGCCGAGATGTCGCTCTCCGGCGCGGCACCGCCTGGAGCGATCACGTTTGCCTGCGCTCCCCACATTTCCTGGATCAACTGCGCGCTCCCGGGGACCGGGGTCCGATCTCCCTCGATTTGGGCAAGCGCATTGGCGGACGCACTCGCGCGCGCCAGTTCGGAGCGCGTTTGCATCAGGTACACCTCGCCCGCTTCGGTGTTGAGCGCCGCGGGAGGCAAAGGCGAGGGGAGGGGCGCGTTCGCCAAGTTGAATGCGTATGCCTCCGCGGCGCTCGACGCCGCGGAATTGGCATAGGTCCCTCCGCCGAAAATCGTGTCGGCGACGACATCCGCATCGTAAAGCGGCCTTCCCGGAGCGTAGTTCTGCTGGTAGTTCTGATAGGCGGAGATCACCGCCGCGTCCTGGGACGCCGATCCGCCCTGGGTGAGCGCCCCAACGACGTTCTGTGCGCCGGCCGCAGCCGCCGCGCGCGCCCGGGTGAACAAGGTGCCGGTCCCCATGCTGCAGGGTGCCGGCATCGTGCCGATGTCATGCTGGTCCTGGGCCGAAACGATCGGCTTGGCAGTCGCCACCTGCCGGGAATGGTCCATCATCTGCGTCGCGGCGGTCTGCGTTGCTTTGACCTGAATCGCGCTCGATCCCGTCACCGTTGCGCCGACGTGGTCGATCGCCAGGATCAGAGGCGACATCGGCGAAGTGAGCGCCGCGGTCAAGGTGGTGATTCCAGAGGTGAATTGATCCATGTACCTGAGAAAGGTTGTTTCATCCACGCAATTCGCACAGGCAAACGCGTGGGCCTGGGGGGACCCCAGGGCCAGCAAGGCTGCCAAAACAGCCCAGGAGGGATTTTTTCCTGCGCGCTGGTTTGCTGGGGGGGATTGGGGGGCGTTCATGCGGCAACCTCCCGGTGGTACTTGTTCTCAAGGCATTTCGCGAAGCCATCGGGCGACATGAGGAAATCGATGTCCGCGAGGAACGGGAGTCGTCCCGGCTGCGGCTTTACCCTGCCGGTGAGGAATGGCGATGTGGCGCAGCCCTGGAAAAACTTTTCCCAAGCAGCCAATCCATCCGCCTTCGTGCGGTATCCGAACGGGTTGCATCGGAGGTTTGCTGCATCGATCCAGCGCGCACGAATTGCCGCTCGTCGACGGGCGTTCAGAACCCGGAGGACTGGGTTTCTGGGCATGTTCGCGTGGTAAAGCGCCACGATCTCCTCGACCGGACATGCCATCCGGACGCCATGGTCGCCGTTAGGCGACGAGGAACAAGAAGTGGCCTCTGCCTCTGCCTCTGCCTCTGCTATTGGTTGAGGCTGTTGAGGGGTTGTTGAGGCTGTTGAGGCGGATGTTGAGGATGTTGAGGATGTTGAGGCTATGTTGAGGGGACGTTGATCCAGCGCGCGAGCGCTCCTCTTGGCCCGATAATATTGGGCGTGATACTCTCTCCGGTCGTCCTCTGTCCTGAGGGTGCGATAGGCGTCATAATTAACCAGCTTCCATCCCCAGTCTCTATGGGGTGCGACTGGCACAATCCGCCGCCCGGCCGAGCCTGGGGTGCGAGATCGCGGATCCGGCTGCAGCAACTCCTCTATCCCCCGTTCCAGGATATCTTGCGGGAATCCTGTGCGCGCGGCCAGCGCCTCGACTGTCATGTCCACCTCGCCATGCTTATTTGCGAGGGTGATCAAAACCATCATCGTCGCAGTTGCCTCAAAACGCCCATAAAGCGAGCCCTCAAAAATCGTCGCGAAGACCTTGCCATACATGACACACCTACGCCGCAGCTTGGGAGGTAACGACACGCGCGCGGCGTCGCAAATCAGCCGGCCGCGGAATGGATGGCAATCCCTCCCTCTGCAGACGGATGAGCACATCGAGCCGGTAGCGGACGCTGCGGCCCATGCGGGTGTAGGGGATCATGCCGGCCCGGGTCCAGTTCCATAGCGTTGGCCGAGAACAGGCCAAAATCTCGCAAGCGCGAGCGATGGATACCAGGGTCAGAGGTTGAGGGTCTTGCAGAGTTGGTGCGGACATGGTCGACTCCAGCCGACGACCGCATGCGCGATCGTGTATGGAGTGAGTCCGCGACAGTCACCCAGAGTGCCAATCTGCCATTACCCGCGGCAGTGGTTCCGGCGCGACGGGGTGGGTACCCCTAGTTGCCCTGCGATACCCGCCGTCGCTTGGCCCCACCTCACAGATATGGGAGCAACCTAAGCTGGGCGCAGGGTCGATCTGCCCGGACACGACCCTGCGGTTGGTGCGGGTGGCGTCGCTTGCCGATCCGCACCTCCTCGCCGACGCCTAGTTTGGCCCCTGGGCCCTAGGATTATTTCCGCGCCGGCGAGAACGCATTGGGGTGGGATGCTACACCGATCATCGCGGGACGCAAGAGGCAAACTCCACGCCGTTCATTTCATCCTCAACTCAATACCCAGAAAGATCGGGCAATTCTATTTTTCTTTTTATTTTCAATGAGTTGTTGATTATCGTTGGCGGAGACGGAGGGATTCGAACCCTCGATGCGAGTTTTTGCCCGCATGCTCCCTTAGCAGGGGAGTGCCTTCGACCTCTCGGCCACGTCTCCGAATTTCGGCGGGGTCCTGCGAGAGGCGTCTCCCGTGCGAACCCGGCAGTGTAGAGCCTGCCCGGGATCGGGTCAAACTCGGGAGTCAAACCCAGGCCGCGCACGATGCGGCCCGGAACCGGCAGCCGGTCGTGCGCGAACGGGCGACGACTTACGCGCCCGCGCTCTGCTCGAGCCCGAACGCCTTGTGCAGGGCGCGCACGGCAAGCTCCATGTACTTGTCCTCGACGACGCAGGAAATCTTGATTTCGCTCGTCGAGATCATCTGGATGTTGATGCCTTCTTCCGACAGCGTGCGGAACATCAGGCTGGCGATGCCCACGTGCGAGCGCATGCCGATGCCGACCACCGACACCTTGCAGATGCGCGTGTCGCCGAGCACCGCCCGCGCGCCGATATGCGCCATGAGCGGGCCGTTCAGCAGGTCCATGGTCTTGGCGTATTCGTTGCGGTGGACCGTGAACGAAAAATCGGTCAGGCCGTCGGCACCGGTGTTCTGGATGATCATGTCGACGTCGATGTTGGCGTCGGCGACCGGGCCGAGGATCTGATAAGCGATGCCGGGCCGGTCCGGCACGCCGGTGAGCGTGATCTTGGCCTCGTCGCGCGTGAACGCGATTCCGGAAATGGCGGCCTGTTCCATCTGGGTATCTTCCTCGAACGTGATCAATGTTCCCGAATCCGCCTCTTCTGCGAGCGGCATGTCGGCGTCGGTCAGGCTGGAGAGCACGCGCAGCCGCACGCGGTATTTGCCGGCGAACTCCACCGAACGGATCTGCAGGACCTTCGAGCCCAGGCTCGCCATCTCCAGCATTTCCTCGAACGTGACCGTGCGCAGGCGCTGCGCCTCGGGAACGATGCGCGGATCGGTGGTGTAGACCCCGTCCACGTCGGTGTAGATCAGGCACTCGTCCGCCCGCAGCGCCGCTGCCAGCGCCACCGCGGAGGTGTCCGAACCGCCGCGGCCGAGCGTGGTGATGTTGCCGTGCTCGTCCTGGCCCTGGAAGCCCGCCACGACGACGACCTGACCGGCGTCGAGGTCGGCGCGGATCCGCGCTTCGTCGATGGCGACGATGCGGGCCTTGGTGAACGCACTGTCGGTGAGCACGCGGACCTGGGCGCCGGTGTAGCTGCGCGCAGGGATCCCGATGCCCTTGAGCGCCATCGCCAGCAGGCCGATCGTCACCTGCTCGCCGGTCGAGGCGATGACATCGAGTTCGCGGGGGTCGGGCTCGGCCTGGAGTTCCTTCGCCAGGCCGATCAGGCGATTGGTCTCGCCGCTCATCGCGGAAACCACGACGACGATCTGATGCCCGGCACGGCTCCACTTGGCGATGCGGCGGGCGACGTTCTTGATGCGCTCCGTGCTGCCAACGGAGGTTCCGCCGTATTTGTGGACGATGAGCGCCATGAAATTCGGGAAAAAGCGAATGAAAACCCGCAATTATACGGACATGAGAACGCGGAGGAGCGCCCGGAGCGCCGCGCGGGGAACGGCGCAGCGAGCCGCGCCCGGAACTACGCCGGGAGCCGCGGGGGCACTGCCGCGGGGAGGCCCGCCAGCAGGTCCGCCGCGCCGGTCCACTCGATGCGGATCCGCCCGGCGTCCGACTCGACGAAGCGGGCATCGGCACCCAGACCGGCGGCATAGATCAGCCGGTCGTCCCGCCAGAGCAAGGGCAGCGCGGCGCGGTCGAACTCCGGCACGCCGCATTCCTGATACCAGTGCTTGAGGTGCTTCGACGGGCGGGCGGGATACAGCTTGAGCCGTTCGCCGCCGCTGCGGCCGCGCAGGTCCAGCGGCTGCGCGCGCAGCCAGTCGGCATCGAACCCCCCCTCGAAGCCGGTGCCGTCGGTCGGCAGGAACCGCAGCACGCCGCCCCAGGAGGGGACGGCCAGTTCCGGCTCGCCCCGCCACTGCAGACGCTCCCGCCCCCGCGCGTCGCCATCGGGCGCGCGCAGGCAGAGCAGGCCGCGATGACGACGCAACTCCTGCCGGCCGAAGCGGATCCGCATGCGCCGATCCGGTGCCCCCTCGATCGCCTGCGCCAGCGCCTCCCGCAGCCGGGCGCGCGACGGCGATTCCACGCCCGCGCGCGCCAGCCACGCGCGCAGCACCAGGGCCCGGCGCGCGGGGGTCAGCGCAACGAGCCGATCGATGCGCAGCATGTCCGCCGGCGCACCGTCGGTACACCATTGGAGCAACTCCGCCCCGAGTTCCTGCATCAATTCGGCCGCATCGGCGATCAGGTCGATCGAGCGTGCCGCCGATTTGCGAACGCCGCCTCGGATCGCCGCCAGTTGCGGCAGCACGTGAGCGCGGATCGCATTGCGCGCGAGCCGCGTGTCGGCGTTGCTGGGATCGTCGATCGTTGCCAGCCCCTGCCGTGCAGCGTAATCCGTCAAGGCGCTGCGCGGTGTATCCAGGAAGGGCCGCAGAATCCGCACCGCCGCATCGCCGTCGTCCCCGTGCCCCGCCGCGCGCGCCGCGGCGATTCCGGCCAATCCGGCCGGACCGGCGCCGCGCAGCCATTGGAGCAGGAACGTTTCCAGGCGGTCATCCGCATGATGCGCGGTGAGCACGAACGCCGCGCCGCGTTCGCGCGCCACTGCGACCAGGGCGCGATACCGGGCATCGCGCGCGCCGGCCTCGACGCCGCGCGCCCGCGACGCCACCGCGACCCGCCGCACGACGCATTCGATGCCGCGCTCGGCGCATTGCTCGAGGCAGTGCGCCGCCCACGCGTCGGCGGCATCCTGCAAGCCATGATGCACATGGACGGCAAGCAGCGACTGGAACGCGGCATGGCCGTGGTCGCGCAGGCGGCAGGCGAGATCGAGCAGCGCGGTGGAGTCGGGGCCGCCGCTGTAAGCGATGACGAGCCCGACGCGCGCACCCTCACCCCCGCCCTCTCCCGCCGCCGCGGGAGAGGGGGAACCCACCGCGCGCCGCAAGGCGCTCAGCAGAACGCGGTCCTCGACCGATTCCGGACAAAACGTCGCGGAAACCTTCGACTGCGCGCCGGAGTTTGCCGAGCGCGGATCACGCTTCGCTGGGGGCTTCCTTGAACTTGCCATAGCTCATCAGACGGGCGTGCCGGGCCGCGAGCAGATCCTTGGTCTTGACGCCCTGGAATTGGCGCAGGGCATCGGCCAGGGCGCGCTTGAGCAGGACGGCCATCTCGTCGGGATCGCGATGCGCCGCACCCACCGGCTCGGCGACGATGCGGTCGATCAGGCCGAGCGCCTTGAGGCGATTGGCGGTCAGGCCGAGCGCCTCGGCCGCATCGGACGCGCGCTCGGCGCTCTTCCACAGGATCGACGCACAGCCCTCCGGGGAGATCACCGAATAGGTCGAGTACTGGAGCATGAGCACCATGTCGGCGACGGCGATCGCCAACGCGCCGCCCGAACCGCCCTCGCCGATGATCGTCGAAATGATCGGCACCTGCAGCTGCGACAGCACGTACAGATTGTGGCCGATCGCCTCGGACTGACCCCGCTCCTCGGCGTCGATGCCGGGATACGCGCCCGGCGTGTCGACGAACGTGAACAGCGGCAGGCGGAATTTCTCCGCCAGCTTCATCAGGCGCAGCGCCTTGCGGTATCCCTCCGGCTTGGGCATGCCGAAGTTGCGCATCGCGCGCTCCTTCGTGTCGCGCCCCTTCTGCTGGCCGATCACCATCACCGGCTGGCCATTGAACCGCGCAAGGCCTCCGACGATGGAGGGATCGTCGGCAAACGCGCGATCGCCGTGCAGCTCATGGAAGTCGGTGAAGATCCGGTTGACGTAATCGAGGGTGTAGGGCCGCTGCGGATGGCGCGCGAGCTGCGAAATCTGCCAGGGCGTGAGCTTGGCGTAGATCTCCTGCAGCAGCCCCCGGCTCTTTTCCTGCAGGCGGGCGATTTCGTCGGAAATGTCGACGGCGGAATCGTCCTGGACGAATCGCAGCTCCTCGATCTTCGATTCGAGATCGGCGATCGGCTGTTCGAAATCCAGAAATGCGGTCTTGGCGGGCGGCATGGCGTTGTCTTTCAATATTCGACCGGAACCGGGTCCAGGCTGCGCCAAAGGTACCAGGTCGCGACGCTGCGATAGGGCGCCCAGCGTCGGCCCAGCTGCGCAACCTTTTCCCGTCCGGCACCGCGCAGGAGATCGGCAGCCGTCTCCCCAGGAAAATAGTGCATCCCGACCGCCTTGAGCAGGCCGAGGTCGTCCAGCGGCAGCACGTCGGGGCGCAGAAGATTAAAGATCAAAAACATCTCGGCTGTCCAGCGGCCGATGCCGCGGATTTCCGTCAGGCGGCGAATGACCGCCTCGTCGTCCCAGGCGGCCATCCCGGCGACGTCGATGCGCCCGTCCGAAAAATGGCGGGCCAGATCGCGCAGGTATTCGACCTTGCGTTCCGACAGGCCGCAGGCCCGCAAGGTCGCCGCACGGCGGCGCAGCAGCGATGCCGCCGCATCCGCCGCCTCCAGTTCGGGGCAGCGCACGCAGAGCCGCTGCCATACCGAATCGGCGGCCTTCACCGAAATCTGCTGTCCGACGATCGAGCGCGCAAGCGTGAGAAAACCATCGCCCCGGCTCGCCAGCGCCACGCGCGGGTGGCCGGCGATGATCGCGCCCAGGGTCGGATCCGCCCCGCGCAGACGGCGCTTGGCGGATGTCCAATATTGCGGGGGAGGAGGAACCCCTAGCTCCGCCGCCATGTCGTACCGCCCGGCCCGTCTTCCAGCACGATGCCGTCGGCCGCGAGTTCGGCGCGGATGCGGTCGGCGGTCGCAAAATCGCGCGCCTTCTTGGCGGCTGCGCGCGCCGCGATCCGTTCCGCAACCCGGTCCTCGACCCGTTCGCCGCCCACGCTGTCGCCGCCCGCCTCCGTCCCGCCGGGCGCCGATTGCAGGAACGCGTCGGCATCGTCCTGCAGCAGGCCGAGCACGCCGCCCAGCGCGCGCAACTGCGCTGCCGCGGCCGGCGACTTGCCGCGGTTGACCTCGCCGGCCAGATCGAACAGTTCGGCCACCGCCGCGGCCGTATTGAAATCATCGTCCATCGCCGCGGCGAAGCGCTGCGCATGCGGCTCCTGCCAGTCCACCGCGACCGGGGCGCGCGCGAAGCCCCGCAGCGCGGTGTAGAGCCGCCCCAGCCCGGCGCGCGCGTCGGCGAGCAGGTCCGGGGTGAAGGAGATCTGCCCGCGGTAGTGCGTCCGGACCAGGAAGAACCGCAGGACTTCGGGCTGGCACCGGGCCAGGGCATCGCGGATGGTAAGGAAGTTGCCCAAGGATTTGGACATCTTTTCCTCGCCCACGCGCAGCGCACCGCAGTGCATCCAGAGATTGGCCAGACGCTCGCCGAACGCGCCTTCGCTTTGCGCGATCTCGTTTTCGTGGTGGGGAAAGATCAGATCCGGACCGCCGCCGTGAATGTCGAAGGTGTGCCCGAGGGTCGCGGCGGACATTGCGGAACATTCGATATGCCAGCCCGGCCGACCCGGCCCCCAGGGCGAAGGCCAGTGCGGTTCGTCGTCCTTGGCGTGCTTCCAGAGCGCGAAATCGAGCGGATCGTGCTTGGCCTGG
>JAJYAR010000088.1 GCA_021779435.1 bacterium | reverse complement strand
TCCGATCTCTCGAGGGCCGCGAGTACCGGGTGTTCGGGTACAAGGGCAAGCAGGTCCGCGACAACATCCATTCGCTGGACGTCGCGCGCTTCATGGCGGCGTTCGTGGCCGCGCCCCGCTGCGGCGAGGTGTACAATCTCGGCGGCGGCAAGGGGAACTCCTGCTCCATTCTCGAGGCATTCAGGATCACCGAGAAATTCTCCGGGAAGAAGCAGATCCACACCTACGTCGACCAGGCCCGCGCCGGCGACCATATCTGCTACTACAGCGACCTCCGCAAGATGCGCGCCCATTACCCGTCCTGGGACATCACGCAGTCCCTCGAGGACACGATCCACCAGATCGTCGACGCGTGGAAGAGCCGGCAGAACGCATGAGTCTCGGGCGGCGATCCCCGGCCAGCCTGGCGAGGCTGGCCGTCTTCGTTATCGCCATCACAGCCGCAGCCTTCGCGTCTGCCGCGGCTCCGTCGGGTTTCCTCCTCGAGGTCCAGTTTGCCAACCCGCGCGGCGGGATCACCCAGCTTTTCTTCAACGCGGGCGATGGCTACAACGCCCGTGATGTCGTGACCGTCACGGTCCCGCCCTCGACCGCGCTCCAGCCGGCGCGCTTTCCGCTCCCCGCCAGGCCCGTCTTCCGGCTGCGCTTCGACCCCGATCCCGGCGAGGCCGAGATCCACATCGGCCGGATACGCCTGCTCACCGACACCGGCACCGTCGTGAAGGAGTTCGGCCCCGAATGCCTGCGGCCGATGCAGAGCATCCGGAGCATCACGTTGTCCAACGGCATCGCGACGGTCCTGACCGGCGCAAACGACCCGATGCTTCTCATCAACGAGCCGCTGCAGGACGCTTCGCAGCAGGCGCTCGGGCTGCGCCGGCTGACGCGTCCGGCGATCATCGGCCTCGCCCTCCTCTTCGCCGCCGTCTCCGCGGTCGGCACGATCGCCGCCCTGCGCGCACTCAGGTCCGCCAACGCCTTTGCGCCGGCCCTGCGCTGGTTCGCCGGCGTCGCGCTCGTCGTCCTTGGCGCACGGCTGTGGTGGCTCGCCGCCTACGGCGATCCGATGCCGTATTTCGACGAATGGGACGCCGACGTGCTCTATCTCCTGATGCCGCTGCAGGGCGGATATCTCGACTGGACCGCGTTGTTCCGGGCACATGCGGAACACCGGATCGTCTTCACCCGGCTGGTCACGCTCGGCGGCACGATTCTGAACGGCTCGTGGGACCCGCGGCTCGGGATGGTCGCGAGCGCGGTGCTCTTCTCATCCATCACCGGCCTGCTCGCCGCGGCCGCTGCGACCACCGCCCGGCGGTTTGGAGCGATCGCCGCCATCGCGATCGCCGCGTTCGCAGTCCTTCCGTTCGACCCCGCGAACGTCTTCTGGGGATTCCAAAGCCAGATGTACGCGCTGACCTTGATGGCCGTGTGCGTCCTGGCGATCGCCGGCACCGCCGTCGTCACGCCGTTCACGTGGGGCTCCGCCGTCCTCGTTTCACTCGTTTCGCTCGTCACCATGGGCTCGGGTTTCGTGGCCCCGGGAATCGCCGCCGCTGTCTGCGCGTTCCGCGCCCTGCGCGAGCGGGAGCAGCGCCGAAACCTCGTTCTCCTGGGCGTGTTGTTCGCACTCTCCACCGCGATCGGGCTGGCCGTGAGGACGGAATCGCGCTGGCACGCGCCTTCGTACAGCCACACCGCGGCCGAGTTCATCGAGGCGTTGACGCACTTCGCTTCCTGGCCGTTCGCACCGGGCCTCGCGGTGATGGCGATCGTCTGGCTGCCGTGGATCATCCATGCCGTCGCCTTTCCTTTCAGAAAACGGCCGGCGCCGGTTGACTGGCTAGCACTCACGCTCGGCGCGTGGGCCGCGGTCAACGCGGCGGCGCTGGCCTACGGACGTCCCTACGAGCCGGTGCCGATCGACACCCGTTTCCACACCGTGCTCTCGATGGGCTTCCTTTCCGGTGTCCTCGCCACATGCGCGCTCTTCCGGCACCTGACGGCCCGAAAGTGGCTCATCCTGCCGGTTGTCGCCTGCTCGCTCACGGCCCTCGTCGCCGGCTTCCACGAGGGTCTTCGTGGAATCGACGGCGCAAAGGAGCAGCTCGCTCGCAAACAGGCGTATGCCACGCTCATCGATCCGTATCTCGCGACCGGTGACCGCCGGCTGATGGAGGACGTGGACCCGGCGAGGTCGCCGTACTGGAACACCGCCGATCTCGCGGCCCGGCTCGACACGCCGGAGCTGCAGGCCGTGCTGCCCGCCCACTTCCGCGACGAACTCGCAAGACGCCCCGGCTCGGCGCCCAGGTCGCCCGCGAGCCCTGGACCGCTCGTAACCCTGGCTGAACTCGCGATGCGCTTCGCCCCCGCCGTCGCCGTCATCGGTGCGCTTCTCCTGCTGGCCGCGTTCGGGTTGACTTGTCTGCGCGAGCGGCCGGCATCGGAACCCATTCCCGACCGCCCACGGTGAAGACCTCCCGCATTTTCCCGCAGCTGTTCAACCGGACTCTTTCGCACGTCCTGGGATCTGCCGGCGTCCTCGTGGCGGCCCTGTTTTTCGCGCTTTCACCGGCGCGAGCGGCAACGCCCCCCACGGGTTTCGTGCTGGAGGTCGAGATGGCGGATCCGAAGGGAGGCTCCGTTCAGCTCTTCGCCAACACCGGTTACGGCTACAACCAGCACGACTCCGCAACGGCGTCCCTGCCGCCGGGCGACAATCTGACCGTCCTTCGCTTCAACCTGCCCGCGGCCCCGATCAAGCACCTGAGGCTCGATCCCGCCCTCGGCGAGGCAACCGTGCGCATCGGACAGTGGCGGCTCCTGACGTCCGACGGACGGCTGCTCGTGCGGTTCGGGCCCGAGCATCTTCGTCCGATGTTCGATATCCGTTCGCTCACCCTCGAGAACGGCATCGCCACGGTTCACACCGGCTCAACGGACCCGATGCTCCTCGTGGACGAACCTCTCCACGCGTTGACACATCGCGAACTGGGGCGCCGTTCGCTCGGCACAACCGACGTGGTCGCTTCCGGCGCCGCGCTCGCGCTCGCGCTCCTCATCGGCTTTCTGGCCGCGTTGCGCACCGCGACAGGCCGGTGGGCGCGCCCCGCCCTGCTCTGCTTCGCGGGCGTGTTTCTCGTGGTCCTCGGCTCACGCCTGTACTGGCTTTCCCAATTCAGCCGGCCGATGCCGTTCTGGGATGAATGGGAGTCCGACGCGCTGTATCTGCTGATTCCTTTCCAGGGCGGGTTTCTCGACTGGCAGGCATTGGTCATCCCGCAAAGCGAACACCGGATCGTCGTCACGCGTTTCATCACGCTGCTCGGCACTCTCCTCAACGGCGAGTGGGACCCACGGCTGGGCATGGTGGCAGGGTCGGCGATGCTCGCCGCGACGCTCGGGCTCGCCGCGGCCGTCGCGCTGCAGGCCGGACGCTGGATCGGAGCCGCCGCGGCGGTGGCCATCGCTGCGACGGCAGTGCTGCCGTTCGACCAAAGTAATCTCCTCTGGGGCGGGCAGTCGCAGATGTATGCGCTGAATTTCCTCGCTGCGTGCGTCCTTATCATCGCCGCGTCCAGCCATCGCACTTCGGTCACCTGGATGGCAGGACTTTGTGCCGGCGCCGCTTCGCTCGGCACGATGGGCGCGGGGTTCGTCGCTCCCGGGATCGCTGCGGGGATCTGTTTCGTCCGCATCTCCCTGGCAGTGGAACGCCGGCATGGTCTCGGCATCCTCATGCTCGCGTTCGTCGCGGCCACGGTCGCGGGTCTGCTCTGGCGCGAAGCGTCGCACTGGCACGAACCCACCTACGCCCACAGCTGGGGCGAATTCTGGACCGCGTTCAAGGCCTTCGCAGCCTGGCCTCTGCCCGGACACACAGGCACGCTCGTCGTCGCCTGGCTGCCCTGGATCGTCCTGGCGACCATGCTGTTCGCGCGTCGCGTTAGCGGGCCGCCTGCGTGGGTCGGATTCGGGCTGGGTGCCTGGGCGCTCGTTGCGGCGATCGGACTCGCCCACGGCCGGCCGCAACTGGCGTTGCCGATGGATTCGAAGTACTTCACGGCGCTCTCGTTCGCCGCGCTCGCATCCGTCCTCGCGACCGCCGCGCTGCTTGAGTACCTCACCTCGGTGTGGGCGCGACTCATGCTCATCGCTGCAACCGCGGCCGTCGTTGCGGGCATGATCGTATCCGGCTTCTCCGGCATTGCGGCGGCCCGGCAGCACCACTGGTATTGGGACCAGCAGGATCCTCTCGTGTACGGCTTCCTCGCCGGAACCGACCGCGCGGCGCTCCTCAACGCCGGTCCGTCCCACGCCCCGTACTGGAACGCAGCCGAACTGGCCGAACGACTCGACTCGCCGCTCCTCCAGCCACTCCTTCCCGCGGAGCTGCGCGCCCGGCTCAACCACCGTCCGGGCGTTCATTTCGATCCCAACCCCGGCCCGCTCACCCGCGCCGCGCTCGGCGCAATGAAGGTGTGGTGGCTGATTTCCGCCGCGGGTCTCGCCGCCTTGGCCGCCGCGCTCCTCCGCAGGCCCCGGCCACAGCCCTGACCTTTGTCACCCAATGGGTGACAATGTATCCACCCCGTCCCTCGAGGAGACTGGATACAGTGTCACCTAATGGGTGACAAACCTGGCGGAAATGTCCTGCGGACGTTCAGCCTTCAGCCTTCCTTCACCGTGATCTTGGGCTGCTCGAATTCCGTGCAGTTCACCAGATCCAGCGGATCACGCTGCTTCGTCACGAACTCCACGTTCCGCAGGGTCCACCCCTTCGCGTGGTGCACCAGACCGGCGCGATCGGCTTCGATCCGCACGTCCTCCCAGCGGATGTTTCGCATCGGCTTTTCCGGATACGCCTCAACGTCGAACGCCAGGTTCGCGAGGGCGTCGGGGGTGTGCATGAGAACCGATGACGACAACACGCGCTCAAACTCACCCGGAGCCGCGGCGCGGGAAACCACGCGTGAAAAGGTGATGTCGCGAAACTCCGGTATCCCGCGCTCGGGCGGCGTGACCGGCACCAGCATCGCCTTCCAGTGCACAGGCAGCTCCCCAGTCCACCCTGCGGGCAGCGTCGGATAACTGTAGGCCGGCAGCCAGTTGAGCGTGAAGCGGAACGGCCGGGGCACACCGACCATCTCGATGTCGTGAATCGAGATCCGCTCGATCACGCCACCGCGCGTGCGCGCCGACTTGAAGCTGAACCCAAGCCAGGTGCCGAACGCCTTGAGATTGTACACCTCGACGTCGCGAACGCCGCCCGAGGTCTCGCTCCCGATCGTGAAGAGCCCGTGTCCCGTACGAACGATGCAATCGCGGATGACCACCCGCTCGGTGGGACGGTTCACACGCAGTCCATCGGCGTCGCGCCCGGCCTTCAGGCAGATCGCGTCGTCGTTGCAGTCGACGTCGCAGTTCTGGACGAGGACGTCGCACGAGGAGTCGATGTCGATGCCGTCCGAGCTGGGCCCGAGGTTTTCGCGGATGACGATCCCGTCGACCGTGACGTTCGACGAGAAGCAGACGTGCACCGTCCAGAATCCCGAGCGTTTCAGCGTCAGGTTCTTCAGTTCGATGTCCGTCGATTTGTAGACGAGGAGAAGCCGTGGACGCTTGCAGTCGTAGTCGACCGCCCAACGCAGCCCGCGTGCATCGTAGTCCTTGAGCATGCCGCCCTTCTCGTCCGGACCCCAGAACTTGTCCCACCAAAATTCGCCGCGTCCGTTGATCGTGCCGCCGCCGGTGATCCGAACGCGCTTCTGCTCACGAATGTTGATGAGCGCGGCCGGCCAGGTCATCTCCACGCCTGCGACACGGTTCCAGAACTCGGGAAACGCCGACTCGTCCTGCACGGCACGCAGCTCGACGCCCTTGTCGACGCGGAATTCGATGTCGGACTTGAGGAAGAGCGAACCGGTCAGGTAAACGCCCGGGTCGAAGACAACGACTCCGCCGCCCGCTGCGGCCGCGGCATCGATCGTCCGCTGGATGGCTGCGGTTGAGACGGTGGATTGGTCCGGCTTCGCGCCAAAGTCACGGACTGCGAAGGTGCGAGGCTGTGCTGACGGGGAATTCATGGGCTTGTCTTGGGAAGCAGCAGGAAAATCCGTTCGCCGACCAAATGCCACGCCCAATCCGCGGAAGTTCAGTCGGACACTCCGCCGCCCGCGCCCCCGAAAAAGTGTCACCCATTTCCTGAATTCCGAAATCAGACTGGCCACAAGGGCACGGAGCTCGGACACAGAGTGCACAAAGAGTATCTTGTCCGGTGTCAGTCTATTCCCGGGGTGTTCGCGCTGCTTCGAGCGGGTGAGAGTTGTCGCGCAAGCCTCCGGTTTGGCTCGGGTTGGGCCTCTGTGCCCTCCGTGGCCTGTGTGACAAAAGCGGTATTCAGGCATCAGGTGAACGGCCCGTCACCCCGCGACGGACCAAGGCCAATTGTCATCCAATAGATGACAATTGCCCGGCCGCTCGGAGGAGGCGCCGCGGCAACTTGTCACCTAATGGGTGACAAACGGGCGCGGCGCCACGACGTCCCGTTCCCGGCCGTTCCCGGACCCGACGGGGACGGCTGCATCAGACTGTGTCCACGCCGGCCCGCTTCGGCGCGAGCGCGACGTCCTTGACCCGGATGCCTTCGAGCTTCTTCAGGACGACATCGGCAATCTCCTTCGAGACGTCCACGAGCGTATGCTTGTCGTGGATATCGATTGCGCCCACCACCTCGGCCGGCAGTCGGGTGACGCCGGCGATCTTCCCCACGATATCGGCGGGAGTGACCATCTGTTCGCCGCCGACATTCAGCTCGAGCGTCGTCATCCCCGGATCCCGGCCGGTGCGGGCGGGCCGCACGTACTTCGCCTTCTTGCGGGCGCCGGGCGTTGGCGGCGTCACCGCGTCCGTGCGCTCCTGTGGCGCAACGCGCACCGCGTGCGTGGCCGGAAAAGCCGGCGCATCGGGCCGGCGCACCGGTGCCGTAGGCTGAGCCTTTACGGGCGCATCGGGCCGGCGGGCGGGAGCGGTGGACGGGGACTTTGCGGCCGGCTCGGCGCGACGAACCGGGGCCGGCGCCGGCGCTTTCGCCGGGGTGTTGGAATTCTGCAGCAGGTGAATCAGCGCGGAGCAGATGTCGGTGCTCGCATAGCCCTCGTCGAGCAGCCGGTCGATGAGGTCGTCATGCGGCCGATACTCGCGCGCCTCGAGGGTCGCGCGCAGCTTGTCGAGGAAGACATTGCTGCGGGCTTCCTCAACCTCGTCGAGAGACGGAATCGTGCCGCGGCGAATCTTCAGCTTTGCGAAACGAATCATCCCCTGAAGCCGGTAGATCTCCTGGCCCGAGACGAACGTGAACGCCTGCCCCGACTTCCCGGCCCTTCCCGTGCGGCCGATCCGATGGGTGTAGTCCTCGGCATCGTTCGGCAGGTCGAAATTGATGACCACCTCGAGGTCGTCCACGTCGAGCCCGCGCGCGGCGACATCGGTCGCGATGAGGAACTCGAATTTCCGCTCGCGGAACTTCGACATCACCCGGTCGCGCTGCATCTGAGACATGTCGCCGTGCAGCCGATCGACGGCGTAACCGCGTGCGTGCAGGTGCTCGTCGAGATCGTCGACCATCAGCTTCGTGCTGCAGAAGATGATCCCGTAGCGAAAATCATTAAGGTCGATCAGTCGCGTCAGCGCCTCGACTTTCGAACGGCGGTCGACCTCGAAGTACACCTGTTCGACCTGCGGCGCGTTCTGCGCCTGCGCCTCGATCTTGATCCACGCCGGGTCGCGGCTGGCGCGTTTGATCAGGTCCTGGATCGCGCGCGGCATCGTGGCGGAAAAAAACAGCAGCTGCCGCTGTTCCGGGGTGGCGCCAAGGATTCGCTCGATGTCCTCGCGAAAACCCATGTCGAGCATGCGGTCCGCCTCGTCCAGAACGACGACCTTCAGCGCGTCGAGCTTCAGCGTCCCGCGCTCCATGTGGTCCATGACGCGACCGGGCGTGCCGATGACGATCTGCACGCCGGCCGCCAGGGCGCGGAACTGCCGGTCGTAGCTTTGGCCGCCGTAAATCGGCACCTCACGTACGCCGGCTTTGAAGAAGGCAAGCTTGCCGGTCTCCTCCGCGACCTGGACGGCGAGTTCGCGCGTCGGACAGAGGATCAGCACCTGGACCGCACGCTGCCGCGGATCGACCCGTTCAATCGCCGGGAGCGCAAACGCCGCGGTTTTACCGGACCCGGTGGCGGACTGACCGACGAGATCACGGCCGGTCAGGGCGACCGGGATGACCGCGGTTTGGATGGGCGACGCCTCTTCAAAGCCCATTTTCGCGACGGCCTTGAGCGCTTCGGGCGAGAGTCCGAGTTCGGAGAACGGTCGTTTTTCCATGCCGCAGTGTGCGAGGGGCTCGCA
>JAJYAR010000087.1 GCA_021779435.1 bacterium | reverse complement strand
CGTACGAAGCGTTGGCAGTTCACGCACATCATGGTGACCCGGAGATAGGCGAGCCGCCCCCCATCAATGGTGTTCGCCTCCGCCTTCTCGCGCATAGCGTCGGGCGCCTCCTTGAGCACGAACACCGGATCGCGAACCGGACCGTTCGGAGGATCGTACCGCAGATCCACCGATTGAAAGATCCCGAGCCGGGAAATGCGGTAGCGCGAGTGCTCCAGGTCGACCGGGTTCAGCAGATCCCCGGGCTTGACCGTGACACGGCGCCGGAGGACGGGCTCGCGGGTCTTCTCGTTCCCGACGAAGCGCGCCTCGCCGGCCTTCACGAGCGGGCCCGGCACAACGGTCACCGTCAAGGTCGTCGATCGCTGCCCGGAAACGGTCTCCGCCGGGTCGACCGAAACCTGCAGAGCGACGTCGGGATGGCCGCCGCCATAGAACGCCAGCCGCACCGCCTCCCGGATAACCTGCTCCAGCGTTGGATTCCACGTCGTGCCCTCCCAGCGATGGGCGTCGGGCAGTGTCACGCCTTCCATCGCCGCTCCCACGAACCGGACGTGATCGACCCGCCAGCGCGGCCCCTCCTGCACATCCACCCGGAGCGTCACCGCACCGGTGCGCTCATCGACGGCGGCGATCTCGGCGCGAACCGATGCCTCCGCATGACCCCGACGCCTGAGTTCGTCCAGCAGGGCATCCTCCGACCGGTTGACGCGGGATTTCGAATACGCGTTCGCCATTGCGACGTTCAGCAGCGTCGCGTCGGTCTTGAAGTACGTCATGCCTTCGTCCTTCGGAAACACGGTGAGCCCGTTGACAAGGACCCGGGAGATGCGCCACCGCACCCCATGCGCGATCCTGTACTCGACCGAACGCGCCTCGAGCGGTCGTGGCAGAGAATTCGCAAACGTCGGATCAAAACGAAAGGTCCTGACCGCGCCATCGGCGAGCGTCGCCACCACATCGATCGTGGGCCGCTGATACCCTTGCTCGTTCATTGCGGAATTCAGGATGACCGCCCCGTCCTCGATCGAGTTGGCATCGAGCAGCCCGTTCGGTCCCACGCTCATGAGCCGGCCGAGCGACTGCCGCATGTCGTGGTTGTGCAGCCAGCCAAGGCCGTCAACCTTCACGGGAGCCTCCGCCAGGACGGTGCAGACCGTGGCGAGAAGCGCCGCCGCCATCGCTGCCAGGCGCGCCGGTATTGTTCTCCGGTTGCTCATCGTTCCTTCACCTTCGGCGCCAACCGCCACTTCAACCCGACGTTGTACTCGTCGAACTCGTCGTACTCGCCCGTCAACGCCCAGCGGTCCGCCAGATCGTACTCGATGGAGTACGTGTCCCGACCCTGCCGCGAAATTTTCTCCCCGGACTCCACCGTGAGGCGGTTCGGCCTTTCAGGATTTCCCGTCAGACTGCCAAGCATGCTCTGGCCGAAGAACGCGCCGATCTGCACGGCGCGATGCGTCAGCGAGGTGTTCAACTCGTCCGTCGGCGCCGCGCCCGTCATCACCATCAACAGCACCTGATCGGAGCTGAGCGCGGGGCTCGAGGTGAACGTGATGTTCGGCGCGGAGGCCTTGCCCGACACCTCCATCGCGAGGTCGTATCCCCAGTGCCGGCCCGCTCCGCGCACGAATATGGCCGGCTCATAGGGATCCTCCTCGGTCAGCCGGACAAACCCCTGCGTGACCGCGAACGTGGCAAACGGCATCAGAACCTGGCCTTCGTCGATCGTCGCATCGCCCACCGCCCGCGGCGCGCCCAGCGTGCCTCGAAGCGAGAAGCGCGCCGAAGTCACTCCGGCAAACACCGGCAGCCGCACCCGCATGAATCGTGAGCCGGTAATCTCCACATCCAGCTCCCACGAGTTCAACGGCTCGATATCGACCGAGAAGTACGGGGGGCGTCGCGACGGGCTTGGCGACGAGCCGCGCGGAAGGTAAGCCCTTAAATCCGCGAGGAAGAGACTGTCGCGCAGGACAACCTTCCCCGTGATTTTGGGAACGCCCGACTGCGGTGTGCGCAATCTCACGTCGACATCGCCGCGCAGCAGCAGCGCGGGCTGGCGGACGAACGGCACATTCTCCCCGCGGACGGCGATATCGTACACCGGCTCCGTCGCACGCCCGGCCAGCCAGTCGCTGCTCGGAAGTTCCACCGAGCCCGAAACGGTCACAGGCTGCCCTCCCGTCCTCGCCGCAACGCGCTGCAGAATGATCCGTCGGCCGGCAAACTCCACGTCGGCGTTGACGTCCTGGAGAACGCCCAGCGGCCCGAGCGGACGCGATGCGGCGTCACGCAATCGCACGAATCCGCCGAGAGCCCCGCCATCGACCCGCAGGTCGGCCTGGAGTCTGCCGGCCGGCGCCAGTGCGGCGGGGAGAAACTTCGAGAACATCGCGACCTCCGCATCGGGGACTTCGATTCTCAATCGCGCGGACCTCTCCGCCACCCGCATGGGCTGATCCAACAGATCGCGCCAGCCTCCTTCGAGCGGCAGACGGCCCGAAATCCGCACCACCTGCCGCTCGATCGCAAACGTGAGGCGGTCGAGCGTGATTCCGTACGGCTCGGCGATGCAGGCGAGATCCAGGGACTCGACCGACGGCAGAGGCCGCGCGAAGCGGCCGGGATCCATCGCCGCCCGCTCAGCCACCAGCGTGAGCTGGCCACGGGGCCGGCTCCACGTTCCCGATACATCCGCTTTCAGGCTGGGCGCACGGAGCTCCACGCCGGTCATCGCAGCCAGCTGCTGCCAAAACGCGGCGTTGGGCACGGTTGTCGCCTGCAGCGCGAGATTGCCGTTCGGATCAACCGAGACGAGGCTGCCGTTCCCCGGGGAGAATCGGACCGGAATCCGGCCGGTCGCATTCACGACAGCATTGCCGCTCTCGGTCGCATGCAGCGCGTCGATCTGCATGCCGCCGGCATCCCCGCGTGCGGAAAGATTCAGCTCCGCCATCCGCCCTTCTGCGAGTTCGGCCGCAAAGCCGCCGGCGCATGAATACGTCATCGGTCCGTGACTCCAATCGCCGGTGAGCGCGAACGAGTTGATCGACCACGCCGGCCCCTTCAGCGGAATGAAGCGCGCAAGCCAGCGCGAAGGCACGCCCGCCACGGCAAGCGCCACGCGACCCGAGGTTCCCCACGAAAGACTGCCGTCGATCGACGCACCGGGTCCCTGGAGTCGAAGATTCTCAAGCGTCAGCGAAGGGCGCCACGCGAGCCTTGCCGGAGCCGCCAAACGCAGGCTGGCAATCCCGCCCTCCTTGATGCTCAGAGCCAGAAGTTGGACCGACGCCATGTCCGCGGAGCCGCTTGCGCTGACCTTCGTCTCGCCGAACGCGGCCTCCGCGGCGAAGGTATCGATCGCAGCCCCCGTGCCGCGCCAGGTCGCGGAGATCTCCGATGAATTCATGCCGGTGTACTGAAAGTGACTCACCTGCAGTCGCCCCGCGTGACGCAGGGCGGTCGCGGGCCCCGATGCCGTCGCGTCGAAGCGCGCCGACTCCAGGTGCAGGCCGCGCGGCAACCAGCGACCGAGCGTCGCCAGATGCAGGGTTCCTTCGACATGCGCATCCAGAACCTCACGGCTCCGTAGGTCCCAGCCGCCCGTCGCCCGCACCACTTCGTCCGCACTTCCCTCGAAGACTGCGCTTTCAAGAACGAGTCTCGGGTACTCGAACCGGCCATGAACCTCGGAGCGGCCCACGGCCGTGCCGGCGATCGTCAAATCTGCCGCATTCGCGTCGAACTGAACGAGGGGCACGGCCTCCGATCCGTTCACGACGCGTGCCTGCCCGGCCACGACGCCTTTCGCCGGAAACCAAGGCTGACGCGACAGGTCGACATTGAACACCAGCCGGGCGGCCGTCTGCCTGATGCGACCCGAACGTTCGATGGACACCGGTTCACTGAGGTCGGCAAAGGCGCCGGGGAGTTCGGCGCGGAACGCCTCGAGGGTGAACAGCTGCGGATCCCCGCGACCACGGAACGCCACGCTGAGCGGCGGTGCGACCCCGCGCGAGCCCGGCACGCCGCGAAGCCCGACGTCGGCAAAGAAGTGATCGGTCCGCCATTCCACGCGCGCGTGGCCCTCGACCGTCGCGTAAGCTGGACCGAGCTTCAGTCGCTCCGCGGGGATCCTGATCCCGTCCGCGATCAGGGTCGCCTCCGGCGGTATCCATCCCGTCGCTGCAAATCGCGCGACTATCGAGGCCCTTTGATCCAGCGCGGTGACGGCTCCGATCACCTGAGTGCCCCGGCTGTCGAACCTGCACGTGACGCCATGAGCCGAGTCCTCCGCGATGATGCGGATGTCATCGTCGGCCTCCACGAAGGCCAGCGTCGCATCGGCGGCAAGGACGTTGTACCTCAGTTCCTTGACCGTGAGCGTGCTGCGATCCCAGCGGCCGGAACCTATCCGGAGTTCGCCTCCCGGCCAGCGAACTGAACCGGGTCCAATTGCCGCGCGCGGAAGCCAGTCGTCCAGTTCGCCGGCGATTTTCCACAAGACCGAACGGACAAGCAGCCACCCGGACGCAGGGTTTGCCCGCGGCGCCTCCTGTTTTGCGACGACGACGCTCCACTCGCCTGCACTGACGATCCCGGGCGCGAGTCGCAGGCGACGCCACGCCCACAACACCGGGGTGTCTGCCTCGATTGACCTGGCTGAGACTACGACATTGCCGCGCCGAACCTCCACATCGCGAAGGACAAATCGTCCGTAGCCGTGAGTCTCGTAAGCCTGGAACGTCGCACCGAACCGGCTCGCCGAGCCACGAAGAGCCGCGCCCAGCCACCACGGACAGGTCGCCGCGAGCAGAAGCAGCACCAGCAGAAAGCCACCTGCGCCGATGAGCCAGCGGGAACGCGTCATAGGCTGACCGCAACGCCCGTCCACAGCACTGCGGCGTTCGACTCGGAGGCTTTCATGGGGCGGTGGATTCGAACCTTCGTGCCCACCGCCCCGGAAAGGTCGTCGGCCTAGGAGGCGGGCGCTAGCCCACTCCGTTGCAGGAGGGCGTTCAGGTCGGGGTCTCGACCCATGAACGCGCGGTACAGTTCCGCGGGATCCGACGAATTCCCCCGGCTTAAGATTTTGTCCACGAAGTCGGTTCCAACGCTGCGCTCGAAGATTCCCTCGCGCTTGAAACGCGTGAATGCGTCGGCATCGAGGACTTCAGCCCACTTGTACGAATAGTAACCCGCCGCATAGCCGACCGGGTCCGCAAAGATGTGGGTGAAGCGCTTCATGATCGTGGGAGCCTGCGGTTCGGTGGGCACCAGGCACCCGGCAATCGCGGCGTGAACCATCGGCTCCACATCCTCCGCCGCCGCGAACTCCGCCGTCCGCGTGTGCAGCAGCAGGTCCATCTTTGCAAAAGAGACCTGCCTCATTGTGGCCGAGGCGGACCTGAAGTTCCTCGCGGCCGTCATCTTCCCGAAGAGTTCGTCGGGAATGGGGGCGCCGGTCTCATGGTGCCGCGCAAACAGATCCAGGCTCTCCCGTTCCCAGCACCAGTTTTCCAGAAGCTGCGACGGCAGCTCGACGAAGTCCCAGGCGACGTTCACGCCGTTGAGCGACTTGATCTCCACCTCTCCCAGGAGGTGATGCAGGAGATGCCCGAATTCATGGAAGATGGTCGTGACCTCACGGTGAGTCAGAAGCGCAGGACGGCCGTCGGAAGGGCTCGTCATGTTCCCGCAGATCAACCCGAGGTGAGGCGCCCGCGTGCCGTCCGCGGCCGGCCCGCCCGTGATCAGGTAGTTCATCCATGCCCCGCCCCGCTTCGATTCCCGGGGATGCCAGTCCGCATAGAAGGAACCGACGTGGCGTTTCCGCCCGTCAAAGATGTCGTGGAAGGTCACGTCAGGGTGCCAGGTCTGCGCCTCGCCCGCCGCACGCGATACCACGGTCAGGCCGAAAACGCGTTTCACCGTCTCGAAAAGACCGGCGATCACCCGGTCCATCGGAAAATACGGCCGGAGCAACTCCTCATCGAAATCGTAGCGCTCGCGGCGAAGTTTCTCCGACCAATAGGCAAGCTCCCAGGGGGCGAGCCGCCGCGCGGTCGTTCCGCTCCTCAACGCCTTGAATGTCTCCAGCTCGCGCGCCTCCGACACGAAGGGAGCCTCCGCCCTCCGCTGGAGGTCCTCGATGAACGACAGCGCCCGATCCGCCGACTTTGCCATGCGCCGCTCGAGGACAAGCTGGGTGAAATTCGAATAGCCGAGGATCGACGCCTTCTCCGCGCGCAGTGCGAGGATGCGTTTGATGAGCGGAGTATTGTCATGCGGCGCCGCCGCGCCCACCTGGGACGACGCACTCCACATTTCCCTTCGGAGCCCGTCGTCCTCCAGATAGGTCATGAACGGCTCAAAGGACGGCATGTGCAGCGTGAACCGCCAGCCTCTCACGCCTTTCGACTCGGCGCTTTTCCGCGCCGCGGCTTTTGCATGATCCGGCAGCCCCGCCAGCCGGTTCTCCTCGTCGACCACGAGTTGCCAGGCGTTCGTGGCATCGAGCACGTTTTCCGAGTACTTCTGCGTCAGCTCCGCGAGTTCGCCCTGCAGGCGCTGAAGCCGCTCGCGCTGTTCGGCGGGAAGATCGGCCCCCGACTGCCGGAAATCCTTCACGGTCTCCTCCATGAAGCGCCGGTGAACTCCCGAAGTGCCCTTTGCGGCCGGCGATTCCGAGAAGGTCTTGAGCCGGAGCCAGAGTGCGGCATTCAACGGAATCCCCGCCTGAAACGCCGCCACACGCGGAAGCACCGCGTTGTGCGCCTCACGCAACGGGGGCGCGTCGGCGACGGATTGCAGGTGCGAAATCTTCGCCCAGGTGACGTTCAGTTCCTCGGTCGCATGCTCCAGCGCCAGAAACGTGTTCTCGTACGTCAGCGTCGCGCAATCCCGCCGTGCGATCTCATCGAGCGCCGCCTGCGCTTTCGCCAGCACCGCATCGATCGCCGGACCGACGTGCTCGGGAGTCAGCTCCGACCAGCGGATATGGAAAGCGGGATCAAGGAAAGGATTGTGCGCCATCGGTCATGACGCAGTGCGAGGCTCCGGCGTCGATTGTCAAATCGGTTGTCCGCAGGAGCCCTGCCCGGTCGCTCTCACCAGAGGTAGTTCGCACCCACCGACCAGCCACGCGGTGAAGCCGGCACGGCCGGCACCTCCTGAAAGCGGCTTCCCCAGACGTTGTCCAACTGGGCGGTCAGTTCGAGCCCGCGGATCCCGGAGGGCCGGTACGCCAGCGCGGCCGTGCTCAGGACCGCCTCGTCGCCTCCCGTCGTCCTCAGAAAGTTCGCGGCCTGGATGCGCGCGACATTATCGAACCGCAGCTCGAAGCCCGCGCCGAGCCGGACCGTCGCCGCCGCCGTGAGCCTGTGGCGCGCATAGTTGAGGGCGTAGAAGCTGGCATCAACCTGGGCGGCACCGTAGTCGGGACGCTTTGTCAGGGCCGTGTAGCCGAGCACGAGGTCGACCATGCTCCAGGAGCGCCGGGCCACCGTCTCGAAGCCGAGCGTGTCGATGTCGACGGCGTTTGCCGATCGAGCGGTGACGCCCCGCCGGAATGTCCAGTCCACGAGATTGTCGTCGCGACGCCCGAAGAATGCCGCAGTCGTGTCCCATCCCGAGAGAGCGGCGCGCGCGCCAATCTCGGCATTGCGGGCCGTCTCGCGTCCGAGATTCGGATTTCCGCGGAACAATCCGCTGGTCGCGCTCGAATTCAGCGCCGTGTAGGTGGGCTGCTGGGTTGTCTCGGCGTAGCTCACGTAGATGCGCCGCAGAGGAGCCTGGCTGAACACGCGGGACGCCTCGAATACCGGGGAAACCACACCTCCATCCCGGTTCGAGTCATCGTAGGTCACGCCCGCCTCGAGCGACACCGCGTCCCCCGACGCAAGCTTCCACGTCTTTTCGGGCACCAGGGAAAACTTCGTGAGCGTGCGGGAATGATACCGCCCCGCAGTCAGCGATGTGGACTTAAGGTAGTCCGCGAGCACCTCGGCCCTGCCGTACCAGTTCAGACCCAGGTATTCATGGCGTGCCTCCAGCGCGCCCGCGTCCTGCCACGTCGTATGCTGAAAGGGATGATCCCTGCCGGTCGGCGCAAATCGATCGAAGGCGTAGTCGTCCTTGTTGCGACGATGTGAAATTCCCGCGGCAACAAAATCGCCTTTCCCAAGGTCGACGCGATGGTTCACCGCGACGAGCAGCGTCTGGAGGTTCTCCGACTCCCGCGAATTGAACGGCGTGTACAGGTTCGGCCAGCCGTAGAATTTCGCCTGGTAGCCGACAAAGACGTCCGTCTGCGCGCCGCCTTCGATTCGCTGCAGACGTGCGTTCACGCGGTCGAAGCGATGATCGCCGAACGCAATCGAGCCGTTCGATTCCGAATGCCCGAAATCGACGTCCGCGGCCAG
>JAJYAR010000086.1 GCA_021779435.1 bacterium | reverse complement strand
CGATGGCGGTCTGGTCGGGGTTGGTGGTGGGGCCGGTGAGGTTATCCCAAGTGAAGCGGGCGAAGAGTTTGTCCTTGGAAGAGAGGTTGTGATCGATGCGGCCGGAGAGCTGGTCGGCGTCTGTGACGACTTTGGACGAGGTGGCGAAGGTGCGGGCGCCGAATGCGCCGGTGGGGTCGTTGGGGAGCGGGTAGCGGCGGAGGAGGCTCGATATGGTGGGGTTGACGGGAACGTAGAGGGTATCGCCGGGGAAGGCGGTGGTGTCGATGCCGGCGCGTTCGGCGGCGGTGGGAACGGGGAGGACTTGCGTAGTGTTGAGCACCTGGCGAAAGCCTTGGTATTCGATGAAGAACCAGGTTCTGTTGTGACCGTTGTAGCCGGGCAGCACGACGGGACCGCCGAGGGTGAAGCCGAACTCGTTCCGGCGGAAGGGCGGGATGCGATAGGGACTTGCGGCGGTTTCGCGGTCGAAGAAATTGCGGGCGTCGAAAGCGGAATTGCGGAGGAATTCAAAGAAGGAGCCGTGCCAATCGTTTACGCCGGAGCGGGTAATGATGTTAGTGAAGCCGGCGGCGCCGCGGCCGATGTCGGCGGGCATCCAACCGGAGGAGGACTGAATTTCCTGGACCGCGTCGACGTTGAAGTTGGACATGATGGCGCCGCCCATTTCGGGGTCGCTCGTGTCGGCGCCGTCCATGGCGAAGACGGCTTCGACGCCGCGCTGGCCGTTGATGGCGAACTGCTGGGTGAAGTTTGTGGTGCCGTTGGTGTCGGTCATTGTCCCGGCGGCGAGGAGAAGCAACTGGCTGAAGTCGCGCTTGTTGAGGGGAATGGCGGTAACGGATTGGCTGGAGAGCGTTTCGCCGCCGCTGCCTTCGTTCTGATTTCCGGCTTCGAGGCGGAGGGTGCCGTCGGCGAGGAGCGAGATTTTTGTGGCGCCTTCGATGGGGATGGCCAGTGGGGTGGGAGAAGCGAAGACGCGGTTGGCGAAGCGCACCGAAAGATGGTAAGAGCCGCGGGCGAGAGATCCGAATTGGAAAGAGCCGTTGGGCAGGGCGGTGATGGAGTAATGGTTCGCGGTCGACTGGAGGATAAGTTCGGCTTTGGCCGCGGGCGCGCCGGAGGGATCGTAGACTGCGCCGGTCCACTCGGAGACCGTTTGCTGCGCGGTGAGCGTGGATAGAGTTGTGGCGAGGATTGCGCAAAGGCGCAGTGACTGCTTGAGCGTCATTGACGGGTTGTCTGCCTTGGCGAATGCACGAGGCGTGGAGCGGGCGGGTTTTGGGCGGCTCTCGGGTCCGGATTCCGAAAGTCACGCGAGGGAACGCGCGGCATTCCGTTAGTGTATCGTTCCCGCGCGAGCGCCTGGTTTTCGGCCGCTAGACCTGCGAGCCGGGGAGCGGGTTGAGGACGAGGCTGAAGATGTTGGAGACGTTGGGAGGGTCGAGCTTGAAGCGCGGGTCGCTCGAGAGTTTCTTCCAGTCCGGGTCGGCGGCGAACTTCGCCCAGGAGGTTTCGAGCGTGGCGAGGTCCGGGAAGCTGAGCATGTAAGTGAGGCTGGGGAGCCGGGGGCCGATGAGGGCGTCGGCGTAGAAGACGCCGGTGGCGCCGGCCTTGGTGAAGATGGCGAACTCGCCGTGGTTGAACATGTCCACTTTGTTTACGTGGTCGCCGTTGGTGGGCGAGACGTAAGTGCGGAGATGGTAGATGCGCTTCTCTTTGGCTTTCGCGGTTTCGGGGACGACGAGTTTCGGATGGCCGGTGAAGGCGCGGAGGAGGGTGCTTTCGACGGTCCTGTAGGGCGGGGTGTTGCCGTTCGCGTTCCAGAAGGGCCCGGCGGCTTTCATGAACTCGGCGTCTTTGGCGAGTTGGAGATCGGCGGTGGCGAGAGTTTCGAGATGGCCGGAGGGCATGAGGAGATAGTAGGCGGGCTGGTCCGGGCCGAAGTAGACGGAGAAGGCGCCGACGGGTGAGATGCCGAGGCGATTGAGAGCGGGAATGAGGGCGTTTGCAAAATAGTCGCTGGTGACTTTCGCACCGGGGCCATTGACGAGTTGGTAGCGGCGGAGTTCGTAGAATTCGGGAGCGCCGGAGGACTGCGCGGAGGCCGAGGCGGAACCGGCGAGCGACAGGGCGGAAGCGGTGAGAGCGGTGGAGAAGAAATTTCTGCGATCCATAGCGATTTTGTGGAGTGATTCCGAGTCTATCACGTTAGTAATTTCGCGCTGGGGAATGGGTGGGCTTAGGATATGCTGGGCGCATGCGTGAGCTATCGCGGCGTGAAATGCTGGCGGCGGGCGCGGCGGCGCCGTTGAGTCTTGGCCTCGTGCGGGCCGGGGAGGCGAAGAAGCAGTTCAAGATTATGGGCCTCGAGACGGACCTGTTGCGTGTGCCGGCGGCGCCCTACAGCGACGCGATTCACGATTTCGGCGGGGACGGCGGCGGTGTCGTGCTGCGTCTGAGGACGGACGCGGGGATCACAGGGTGGGCTTACTCGAGTTTCGGGATGATCGCGGGCGGGCCTCGGGTGGTGCAGACGATTCTCGAGCAGGAGATCAAGCCGGTGCTCATCGGGCAGGATCCGGCCTTCCCGAAAAAGATCCGCGCGCAGTTGTGGCGGGCGCTCGAATATCAGGGTGTGCAGGGGGTGACGCAGTTTGCGATGTCGGCGGTGGACATCGCGGTGTGGGACATTTTGGGGAAGGCGGCGGGGCTGCCGGTGTATAGGATGCTGGGCGCGATGCGCGACCGGATGCCGGCCTATGCGATGTGCGGTTGGTACCGGCAGAACGACAAAGACCACTCGCAGTACAAGCGCGCGATCCACGAGACGCTGGAGGCCGGTTACCGGGCGTTCAAAGTGAAGGTGGGGCGGTACGGGCTGGATGACGACGTGGAGCGGATTGAGGTGGGATTCAAGACGGCGGGGAAAGGAATCCGGATCATGGTGGACGCCAACCAGGCGTTCGACCGCGTGGAGGCGCTGCGGCGGGGACGGGTGTATCAGCAACTGGGGTGTTACTGGTACGAGGAGCCAATTGTTCCGTACGACCATGAAGGATACGCCGAGTTAGCGGCGGCCCTGGACATGCGCGTGGCGTGCGGGGAGAACGAGTATAACAAGCATGCGTTCATGGACCTGCTTTTGAAGAAGGGCGCGGATGTGGTGCAGCCGGATAACCGGCGCGCGGGCGGACCGACGGAGTGGATGGAGATCGCGGCGATCGCGGACGGGTTCGAAGTGGAAGTGGCGAGCCACGGCGGCGGGGCGGTGAATTTGAATATTCTGTGCGCCATTCCGAATGCGATTTATATGGAGTCAGGCGGGAAGCAGCGGATGGTGGATGGAGAAGTGCTTGCGCCGGAGGTTCCCGGGATGAGCAGCGAGCCGGCCGCGGATTTCATTGCGAAGCACAAGGTGGCGTGACGGGCGTGCAGTGTTAGGACTGGCGCGGCGCCGTCGTTTGGGATAGTCTGTTGCTCATCCTATGTCGAACGACCGCCGCGCATTCCTGAAATCCTCCGTCCTGGCAGGCGCCGCCGCGCTCCTGCCCACTTCCCGTGTTCTCGGGGCCAACGACCGCGTCCGCGTCGGAGCCATCGGCACCGGCGGCCGCTGCCAGTACCTGATGAAGGTCCTCAACGACGCCGGCGGCAACGAAATCGTGGCCGTCTGCGACGTTTACGGGCCCCACCGCGCCAAGGCGAAAGAAAAATACGCGCCGAACGCGAAAGAATACACCGATTTCCGCGACGTGCTCGACGACAAGTCCATCGACGCCGTAGTCGTCGGCACACCGAACCACTGGCACGTCCCCATCACCATCGCCGCCGTCGGCGCGGGTAAGGACGTGTACGTCGAAAAACCTGTTACCCACACCATCGGCGAAGGCGAACCGCTCGAAAAAGCCGTCACCGAGTCCAAACGGATTGTTCAGGTCGGCCTGCAGCAGCGAAGCTGGCCGCATTTCCAGGAAGCCTATTCGATCGTCGCGGGCAGCCAACTCGGGGACATCACGTTCATCGAAACACACTGGTATCAGAACCTGCTGCACCTCAACGACGGCGTCCCGGAAGTCGATGTGAGCCAACTCGACTGGAAGCAGTTCGTCGGGGACGCGCCGGCGCAGCCGTTTGACGCGCTCCGGTTCACCAACTGGCGCTGGTTCTGGGATTTCGGCGAAGGCTCCCTCACCGATCTGTTCTGCCACTGGGTCGACGTCGCGCAGTGGTACATGGGCGGCGACACGCCCGCCACCGCCTCCGCGCTCGGAGGCAACTACGCCATCCACCGCATCGAGTGTCCGGACACGATCAGCGCCTCCTACCTGTATCCGGGCAAGTACGAAACCGTGTTCCGTTGCAGCATGATCGGCTATCTCGAGGGCGGCGGGCTGACCTTCCGCGGCACCAAGGGTCTGCTTCGCGTCGACCGCGGCGGCTACGGGTTCTGGCCCGAACTGCCTCACTATTCCGAAGCGCTCGACCTCGTGAAACCGGCCCAGGAAGCGAAAACGAACGGCGACGGCACGCCTCACCACATGAAGAACTTCCTCGACTGCGTCCGCTCGCGCGCCATCCCCAACGCGCCGGTGCCGGTGGGCATTTCGGCCGCGCGGACAGCCCACTTGGGCAACATCGCCTTTCGCGAGAACCGCATCGTGCGCGTCACCGGTTGAAGGACGCCGGACCCGAATCAGCTATCCTGAACTGTTTGGAGGCTGCTTGTATTCCGCGAAAATCAGTGCGTTAGGCTGCTATGTGCCGCCCGGCGTGCTTACGAATGCCGACCTGGAGAAGATGGTCGACACGAATAACACCTGGATCATCGAGCGCACGGGCATCAGCGAGCGCCACATCGCCGCGCCGGAAGTCGCCACATCGGACATGGCCGTCGAGGCGGCCCGCGCGGCGCTGGCGCAACGCGGCATCGAGGCGCCGGAACTCGACGCCATCATCGTCTGCACCGTGACGCCCGATATGTTATTCCCAGCCACGGCCTGCCTGGTGCAGAATCGCATTGGCGCGCACGGGGCGTGGGGATTCGATCTTGTTGCCGCGTGCTCCGGATTCGTCTACGGCCTGACGACCGCGGCGAATCTCGTCATGACCGGCACGCACCGCAAGGTGCTGGTCATCGGCGCCGACACGATGTCGCGCATCATCGACTACACCGACCGCGCCACCTGTATCCTTTTCGGCGACGGCGCGGGCGCGATGCTGGTCGAGCGCGGCGAAGCCGGCGAGGGCTTCATCGGCCACAAGAACGAGATCGACGGTTCGGGCGGCGACTACCTGAAAATGCCCGCCGGCGGAAGCCGAATGCCTGCGACCCACGAAACCATCGACCAGCGCCTGCATTACGTGAAACAGGAAGGCCAGCAGGTGTTCAAATACGCGGTGAAGAAAATGTACGAGCTGTGCCACGGTCTTCTGGCCGAGCACAACCTCAAAGGCGAGGACGTCGCGCTCCTGGTGCCGCACCAGGCCAACCGCCGCATCATCGTCTCGGCCGCCGAACGTCTCGGCCTTCCGCCCGAGCGCGTCTTGATCAACATCGACCGTTTCGGCAATACTACCGCCGCCACCATTCCGCTCGCCACGCGCGACGCCGTCCAGGCAGGGAAGCTCAAAAAGGGCGACCTCGTGCTGTTCGCCGCCGTCGGCGCGGGCTTCACCGCGGGCGCCAACCTGTGGCGCTGGGCCTACTGAGGTCTCCTGTCATGCGGGACGCCGCACTGAACGCCCTCGAAGCCGCGCTGCGCCCCGGCGTCGAATATGCCGACGTCCGCGTCGTCGGCCAACGCGAGCGAACGCTCGGGACCAAGAACGGTAAGCCGTCGCAAGTCGCCGAATCGGAATCGCTCGGCCTCGGCGTGCGAGTGCTCGCCGAAGGATGCTGGGGTTTTGCCGCCACCGACGATCTGTCGAAAGCCGGCGTCGAACGCGCCGCGGCCCAAGCCGTGGCCATCGCCCGCGCCAGCGCGCTCGCCCGCATCGAACCGGTCAAACTCGCGCCCGAGGAAGCCTATCAGGCCGTTTGGATGTCGCCCTGCCTGATCGATCCCTTCTCGCTCAGCGTGGACACGCAACTCGGCCTGCTGCTCGCCATCGACGGCGAACTCCGCCGCAACCCCGGCATCACGCTCGCTGAAGCGGCGCTCAGCCTTCGCCGGGAACACCAGGTCTTCGCCTCGTCCATCGGGAGCGTCATAGAGCAGACGCGCACCTTCACCGGCGCCGGCTACGAAGCCTACAGTTTTCGCGATGGGGAACTGCAAAAGCGTTCCTATCCGAACTCGTTCGGCGGCCAGCATCAGCTTAAGGGCTGGGAGTTGATCGACGAACTCCGCCTCGTCGAAAACGCCGCCCGCATCGCGGAGGAGGCCGTGGCGTTGCACGATGCTCCGCCCTGCCCGCAGGGCCGCTTCGACCTGATCCTCGATTCCAGCCAGCTTGCGCTTCAGATTCACGAGTCGATCGGCCACCCCATCGAGCTTGACCGCGTGCTCGGCTCGGAAGCCAACTACGCCGGGATGAGTTTTCTCACGCTCGATCAACTCGACCACCTGCGCTACGGCTCCCAGATCGTCAACGCCGTCTGCGATGCGCGCCTGGAGCACGGCCCGGGTCTCGGCACCTTCGCCTTCGACGATGAAGGCGTACCCGCGCAGTGCATCCAGATTATCGACAACGGGCGCTTCACCGGCTACATGACCTCGCGCGAAACCGCCGCCGCCGCCGGCCAGTCGCGCTCGAACGGAACCATGCGGGCGGCATCGTGGTCGCGCATGCCGCTCATCCGGATGACCAACGTCAGCCTGTTGCCCGGCCCGCACTCACTCGACGAGGTCTTCGACGCCGATCATGACATCTACATGGAGACGAACAAGAGCTGGTCCATCGACGACAAGCGCTACCAGTTCCAGTTTGGCTGCGAGATCGCCTGGGAAATCCGCGGCGGCAAGCGCGGGCGGATGCTGAAGAACCCGATCTACTCCGGCATCACCACGGAATTCTGGAACGCCTGCGCCGCTATCGCCAACCGCGAGCACTGGACACTGTGGGGCGTACCGAACTGCGGCAAGGGCCAGCCGGAACAGGTTATCGGCACCGGCCACGGCGCCAGCCCGGCGCGGTTCCGCGGAATCCGCATCGGCGCGGGGAGTGGGGAATGAGACACGCCGCGCTGGTGAGTGAGCCGCAATGCCGCGAAGCGCTCGACATTGCGATTCGCGCCGCCCGCGAATCGGGCGTCGCTCACGTCGAGGTCCTCATCGGAGGCGAGCGTGAAGCCCTCACCCGTTTCGCCAACAACACCATCCATCAAAACGTGGAAGCGGTGGAGCATAACATCTCCGTTCGCGTCATCGTGGACCAGCGCACCGCACGGGCTACCACCACCTCCTTCGCCGAAGACTCGATCGCCCGCGCCACCACCCAGGCCATCGCGCTTGCCCGAGCCAGCGCGCCGGACCCCGACCTCTGCCCGCTGCTCGAACCCTCCGAGGCCGGCACACCCCCGGCTCTCAACCGCTTCGACGAAGCCACAGCCGCCGCGACGCCGCATTACCGCGCCGAAGCCGTGCTTCGCGCCATCCACGCCGTGAAGAGCGCCGGTCAGACTGGCGCCGGCATCTACTCCACCGGCGAATTCTTCGAGGCTGTGCTCAACTCGGCCGGCGTCGAGGCCTTTCATCGCCAGACCTCGGCCGTGTTCTCCATCACGGCCATCGCCGAAGACAGTTCCGGATGGGCGAAAGCGTCCTCGGTCGCCGCCAGCGCCATCGACCCGGAAACGCTAGCCCGGCAGGCCGCGGAAAAAGCCCGCCGGTCCCGCCAACCCCGCGAAATTCCACCCGGCCGCTATACCGTCATCCTGGCCCCCGCCGCCGTCCTGGACCTCGCCGGCCAGATCTTCGCCGACTTCAGCGCTACCGCCATTGCCGACGACCGCAGCTTCCTGAACGACCGCCTCGGCCAACCCCTGTTCGGCGAAAACATCTCCATCGGCGACGATGTTACTCACCCGCTGCAGGCCGGTCCGGCGTTTGACGGCGAAGGGGTCGCCCGCTCCCGTCTTTCGCTCGTCGAGCGCGGCGTGCCGAAACAGGTCGCCTATGGCAGAACCGCCGCCCACCGCGAGCGCCGCGCCTCCACCGGCCACGGCTTTCCCCCGCCTTCGGAGACCGGCGAGATGCCCGCCAATATCGTCATCGCCGGAGGCGGCACGAGTCTCGAGGACATGATCGCCTCCACCCGCCGCGGCATCTTCGTCACGCGCCTGTGGTACATCCGCGAGGTCGACCCATACGAAAAGATCATGACCGGCATGACGCGCGATGGCACGTTCTGGGTTGAAAACGGCGAAATCCAATACGGAATCCGCAATTTGCGTTTTAACCAAAGCGTGATCGAATTGTTGCGGAACGTCGATGCGCTCTCCCCGGCCATCCGCGCCTCGGGCGAGGAGTCCTTCGACATG
>JAJYAR010000085.1 GCA_021779435.1 bacterium | reverse complement strand
GCGCCGCCTCGGGGTGGTACTGGACGCTGAAGATGGGCAGCTTCGTGTGGCGCAGACCTTCGACGGTGTTGTCGTTGAGGTTGATCTCGGTGATCTTCGCCCCGCGACTCTCGATCGACTTTCCGTCCGTCGCGAAACCGTGGTTCTGCGCGGTGATCGAGACGCGGCCGGTCTCGAGATTCTTGACCGGCTGGTTTCCGCCGCGATGGCCGAACTTCAGCTTGAAGGTGGTGCCGCCGAGCGCGTGGGTCAGCATTTGGTGACCGAGGCAGATGCCGAAAATCGGGTATTCCTCCAGCAGCGCAGTGACCGTCTTGTGAATGTAGGGGAGGGCGGCGGGATCGCCGGGTCCATTGGAGAGGAACAGCGCGTCTGGCTTGTGTTCGCGGATCTGCTCGGCGGTGGCAGCCGCCGGAAACACCTGAACCTCAAAGCCGTGGTTAACGAGCTTGCGGAAGATCGAATGCTTCGCGCCGAAGTCGAAGGCCGCCACGCGGAACTTCTTCTCGGGAATGCCCGGCGCGTTCATCGTCGTGCCAACCGGGAAATACGGCTGGTTGTGATTGGCCGGCTCATCGGGTCTCCAGATGAACGGCGACGTGCAGGTGACGTCCTTGACGTAGTCGGAACCGGCCATGTCGCGCCATTCACGTGCCCGCTTGAGCGCTTCTTCCTCCGAGATGCCTGTGGTGCTGAGGCAGCACTTCATGGCGCCATCGACGCGCAACTTCTTCGTCAGCGCGCGGGTGTCGACTTCGCTGATGCCGGGAATCCCGTATTTGCGCAGGTACTCGTCGAGCGAGAGCTTGCTGCGCCAGTTGCTGACCACGGGTGACAATTCACGCACGACGAAGCCCGAGCACTTCGGCGTCGTGGCCTCGGTGTCCTCGTCGTTCACGCCGTAGTTGCCGATCTGAACGGCCGTCATCGTGACGATCTGACCGAAGTACGACGGGTCCGTGAGGATCTCCTGGTACCCGGTCATGGACGTATTGAATACGCATTCTCCCGAGACCGTGGCGTCGGCGCCAAAAGCGCGGCCGCGGAAGATAGATCCATCTTCGAGTGCGAGAATTGCGGGCTTGAAAGCGGGCATTAAAGCCCAACGAAAAACCGTGTTGCATCACCTGCCAAGGCGTTTCGGCAAAAACTTCGAGTTCTTTGCTGCGCCGGCCAGGTAACCGTTGCAACTGTTTGTATGAAAGTACCTAGCGGGATCGTGTACCGAGGAGCGCTTTGCTGTCTGCCCGGCGCACCTCAACGAGGAACGCCTGCCGGGAACGTTCGGGGGGATGCCCGCCGCGGGTGGGAGTTGATCCCATCCTGAAAACGAGGACTTTTGCCGGCGTTGGATCGAACGCGAAGGGCGGCGTTTATGTCGATGGGGCTGATCCTATTCCGACGAGTCGTTTGACAGCAGCGACGTCCCTACTATCGATTTCCGCCAACCTAATGTCCTACAACGAAGACCGCGCCTCCTGGTTCGAGGGTCAGGGTCACTGGCAGCATGTTCCGGAATCCAATTGGCGGGATTGGACCTGGCAGCTCAAGAACAGGATTACCACGATCGAGCAGCTCGAGAGCATGATGACGCTCACGCCGGAGGAGCGCGCCGGCTGCGAACATGCCAATCACAAGCTGGCCCTGGCCATCACGCCGTACTTTTTCAACCTGATCGACGTCAACGACCCGAACTGCCCGATTCGCAAGCAGGTGATCCCGAGGGCGGCAGAGATGGTCGTGTCGCAGGGCGAGATGCTGGATTCGCTCGGTGAAGACGCCCACTCGCCGGTTCCGGGACTGGTCCACCGCTATCCCGACCGCGTGCTGTTTCTCGTCACCGATCGTTGCGCCGCGTACTGTCGCTACTGCACGCGCAGCCGGCTGGTATCGAACGCGCAGGACTACAACTTCCACCCGGAATTTGAGCAGGGCCTCCGTTACATCGAGGCCCACCCGGAAGTGCGCGACGTTCTTCTCTCGGGCGGCGACCCGCTCCTGCTGTCCGACAAGAAGATCGAGCACCTGCTGGCGCGGCTTCGGGCGATCAAGCACGTCGAGTTCATCCGGATCGGTTCGCGGATCCCGGTGTTCCTGCCGCAGCGCATCACGCCCGAGCTTTGCGAGGTATTCAAGAAGCACGGCCCGATCTGGATGAGCATCCACGTCAACCACCCGAAGGAGTGCACGGCTGAACTGCGCGATGCCTGCGAGCGGCTGTCGTATGCGGGCGTCCCGCTCGGCAACCAGAGCGTGCTGCTTCGCGGGGTGAACGACGACGTCGATGTCATGAAGGCGCTCGTCCACCGGCTGCTGAGGATGCGCGTCCGGCCTTACTACCTTTACCAGATGGACCTCATCACCGGCGGTGCCCACTTCAAGGTGGATGTCCGAAAGGGGATCGAGATCATCCGCGGACTTCGCGGGCACACGACGGGCTATGCGGTGCCGCAATACGTCATCGATGCGCCCGGAGGAGGCGGCAAGGTGCCGATCAATCCGGATTACATCGAGAAGGTCACCGACGACGAGATCGTGTTTCGAAACTACGAAGGCGACACGTACCGATATCCGCTGCACGCAAAGGCAAAGGCGCCGGCGCCGGACGAGGTTTTCGCCGAGCGGAAACCTTAGGCCGCGCGCCGCGGACGCCGGACCACGGTGACTACAGGGTGGCTGCCGTTCTCGACCCGAGCCTCGAGTTGCACTTCCGCGCAGTCTGGCGATCTTGTTGAACCTTTTTGCTGCTTGGATTTTCGCGCGGCAAAAGCTCAACCCCATGATTGCCATTACCGGAGCCACCGGCCAGCTCGGCCGGCTCGTCATTGATCGTCTGCTCGCATCGACCCTCGCCAATGAAATCGTCGCGTTGGTGCGCGATCCCGACAAAGCCGCGGATCTGGCCGCCCGCGGAGTACAGGTACGCCGGGGAGATTACGACGACCCGGCGTCGCTGGTCACCTCGCTCGCCGGCATCGACCGGTTGCTGCTGATCTCGTCGAGTGAATTGGGCCGCCGCGCGGCGCAGCATGGCAACGTGATTGAGGCGGCGCGCGAGGTTCGCGTGAAGGTACTCGCCTACACGAGCCTCCTCCACGCCGACACGTCGCCGCTCAATCTCGCCGGGGAGCACCGGCAGACGGAGGCGATGATCAAGCATTCCGGCATTCCGTACATCGTGCTGCGAAATGGCTGGTACACCGAAAATTACCTGCCGCTCATGGCGATGGCGGTCGCGAACGGAGTTCTCTACGGCTGTGCGGGCGAGGGGCGGATCTCTACGGCCGCACGTGCCGATTATGCGGAGGCCGCGGCAAGGGTTCTCAGCAGCGCCGAAGGGCCTGGCCGCACCTACGAACTGGCCGGTGACCACGGGTTCACCATGACGGAATTCGCGGCGGAAATCTCGCGCTCGACGGGCCGTTCGATTCCGTACCGAAACGTGTCCGAGGAGGAGTATCGGATGACGCTGATCAAGGCCGGCTTGCCCGACGGGCTCGCCGCGGCTTACGCGAGCTGGGACACCGGCATTTCGCAGGGAGCGTTGTTCGACGATGGTCTGCAGCTGCGGCAACGGATCGGCCGGCCGACGACGCCGTTCGCAAAAACCCTCGCAGCGGCGCTGGTGCACTCGCATTAATGGCGGAACGTGCTTGGAGGCGCGGGTCTTACCTTTCCAGCCATTCACGACATCCCATGAGTCACCATACCCGCTTCGCTCTCTCAATCGCCGCCGCTGTGCTCTTCTCCGGCTGCTTCAGCAGTTCGAAAACCGAGTACGTCGACGAGGCCAGGACGACAGTCTCGTTCGACTCCCCCCGCGCCGAGCGGCTCTTCACGGAAGGCATCGCTCGCAATCGCGCGCGGATCATGGCGGCCGGAAATCCCCAGGAAACGACGCACCTCACGACGATTGTCGTGAATGTCAGACGGCAGGTCGTCACTCGGGGGCCGAATCGTGACTACAACCTCGCGGTGCAGTTCTGTGATACCGATCGCAACGGGATGATCACGGAGGCCGAGGCCGAAGCGTTCTCGAATGCGGGAATGCCTCCTGCGCGTCCGGTTCCGGCGCCCATTTCACCGACGACGTCGTGACGCCGAATGTTTCGGCCCGCGTTCATAAGTTGTAAGCCGCTTATATGCAACAATAAGCAGATAAATCCGGGCGTTTACACATTTTTTCCGCCTTTTTTTGAGCATTTCGAAATGCGCCGCGTTTATCTCCGCGTAGTCAGCACTGTCCTAGGGGACGGTGAATGTTTGTAGTTCTTACGGTTTGCTTGGTGTTAGGTCACACGGGCCGCTCCTCACAAGGGAGCGGCTCTTGTGTTTATGGGAGTGGAAGGGGGGGCCGGCGGCGAGGTGCCAAGGGTCTTTCTTGCGGTGCCTCCGCCGGTCCGTTTTCGTCGTCGCTCCATGATTTCGTTGCATGAAGGCCGGGGCGCGAAGGTGAGGAAGACGCCGGAGCGGGTGTTCGCGTTGCGCCTCACCGTCGTCGGCTGCCATCCGAAGATCTGGCGCCGTTTTCTTGTGCGCGAATCCATGTGGCTGTCGCGGCTTCATGACAGCATTCAGGTCGCCTTCGACTGGTTCGATTACCAGACGCATGCGTTCAACCTCGACGACCTGCGTTTCGGCAATCCGCTCAAGCGCGACGAGCTGACGATCGAGGACGATCGGGACGTGACGTTGTCGGACCTCGACCTGGAACATCGTGAACGATTCTCCTACGGCTACCACTTCGGCGAGGGCTGGCAGATTGAGATCAAGATCGAGAAGACCGGACCTGTGGAAAAGGGCATTCACTATCCTGCCTGCGTGGGAGGCGAACGCGCCGGTCCTCCCGAGGACTGCGGCGGTCTGGAGGCTTTCCACGATATGCTCGCGTGCATCAAGGAGCCGCACACCGACCTTGGACGCGAGTGGATCGAGTGGCTCGGGCCGGATTACAACCCGGAGGTGTGCGATCTCGAGAAGATCAACAAGGGCCTTCGAAAGCTCGGGAAGTGACGGCTGCGCTGCCAGCGCTCGCAACGGTCAACTTTGAACCGAACAAAGGCCTCCCCACGAGCGTCTAGGAATGGGCACTACTGTGAATTCAGCTGAATCGTTGCCTTGCCCGTCCACCGCGTCCTCTATCCTCGATCACTAGACTCCCATGCGTCGAACCGGGCTCCTTTGGTGTTTCGCCGTTCTCCTCGTTGCCGTCGCGATCCACCTCGCTTTTCGGGAACGCCGGTCGGAATTCGGCACCGTTGAACCGACCGCTTCGACGGGAAAGGCGTCAGCCGCCGGGATTCGACAGACCACCGTCCCGCCGACGGCCTTTCCTACCGACGTCGCAGTGTCGAAGGCGGTGCGGCTGTTTGAGCCGGCTCTGCCGACGAACGTGGCGGAGCTGGACCGGTTGCTGCCGGCGCCTTCGCGCGACGTGCACTACGTCCGCACGGATCGTGCCGCTGTTGAGGCAAAGGAGTCACCCTTCTGGCAGCGCCCGGGCGAAGGTCGCGTTGCCTTTCCCCTTCCTTCGGGCGGGGTGATGACGGTCGTGATCGACGACAGCGAGATGCTCGGCGCCAACCGGTTCACCAGCCGCGGGCACGTCGAAGGCCAGCCGGAGAGCCGCGCTTTGTTTGCGTACAACGAGGGTTTTCTCACGGCCTCCGTCGAGACGCAGGAGCACGCGTATGCCCTGCGCCCCGCGACCGCCGACGCGTCGCAGCTGTACGAGGTCGATCCCTCGCTCGTGCCGCCATGCGGTGGCACGCGGACTCCGCCTCTTGTCTCCCATGCGCTCGCATCCGTGGTTCGCCAGAAGCTGGCGCAGGCCGACCTCGCACAGGCCAGCGGCGAGGTCGCCGTGCAGGCGGCGGCCGCGGCGCAGTCCAGCGTGATCGACCTGCTGATGGTTTACACCCAGGCGGTGAAGCCGACCCTGAGCGGTGCGGCAAGGACCGCCGCGTTGCGAAGCGAGTTCGACGCCGCGGTGCTGCGGGTGAACAGCGACCTGGCAGCGAGCCAGGTCTCCGCACGCGTGCGGCTGGCGGGGATGGTGGAAACCGTTTACGACCCGGACAGCGGGACGACGGCCCAGGCTGATTTCCAGAATACCGCGCTTACGGCACTCTCCAAAACCGACGATGGGATCATGGACGAGATCCATGCGGCGCGCGACAGGGTGGGCGCGGACGTGGTGATGCTTCTCCACAACCGCTCCGACACGGTCAGTGCCGGCCTGAGCTACGTGCTCGTGAATCCCAGCTCGAAGGACTCGTCGGCCGCGCTTTTCAATGCCGACTACGCTTTCGCCGTCGTCCAGTACGGCACCGTTGCAGGATCGAGCGTGGTCAGCCACGAACTGGGGCACGTGTTTGGCTGCGCCCATGCGCGTGGCGATTCCGGGACGGGCACCGACCAGGATGGCGCGTTTTCGTACAGCTACGGCTACCGGTTCTTCGGCAGGGATGGCGTCAGATACCGTGACATCATGGCCTACTACCCGGGAACGCAGCTCGGGTATTATTCCAATCCGAACCTGATTGTTCCCGCGCCGGTCAGCGTGGCGATTGGCGTTCCGCGCGGCCAGACGGGCACGGAGGCGGATTGCGCGGGCACGATTGAACAGACCGCGTTCGAGGTTTCGACCTACCGGCTGGCGACGCCTGCGACCTCCGCGGGGACGCTGGTCAATGTGTCCACCCGGGCGTACGTGGGATCTGGAGACGCTGTCCTGATCGGCGGCTTCGTTGTGAGCGACGGTGCGGAGAAGCGGATCCTGGTGCGCGCGGCGGGGCCCGCGCTGAGGCCCTACGGCGTGGGCGACGCGCTCGCGAATCCGATCCTCCGCGTGTACACCGGCACCACCGAGATCGCCTCCAACGACAACTGGGGCCAGCAGGACGCGGCCGGGGTCCTTGCCGCCGTCCAGCAGGTCGGAGCGTTTTCGTTTGCGAGTGGGAGCGCCGACTCGGCGCTCGTCCTGAGACTTGGCAAGGGCGGGTACACGGCTGTCGTCGAGGACGCCGGCGGTGCTCCCGGCTCGGCGCTGGTCGAGGTCTATGATGTGGACAAGACCGGAAGCAAGGTCGTGAACCTTGCCACCCGCGGCTTCGCGGACATCGGACGTGAGATGTACGCGGGGTTCGTGGTCCAGGGTGCGGCGGGCACGACCAAGCGCATCCTCATTCGCGTGCTTGGTCCCACGCTCGGTCGAGCGCCGTTCAATATCAGCGGCGCCATGGACGACCCGTTGCTCGACTTGCACCTGCAGGACACCGGAGCGCTTCTGGTGAGAAACGACGACTGGAGCAGCAGCACGACGGACGGCGACCCGTTTCACCCGCTGGTGAAACGGTACAGCGAGGTCCAGGTCGCCGCGACCGGGCTCGCGCCTTCGAACCGGCGGGAGCCTTGCGTGATGCTCGACCTGCCCCCTGGAAACTACTCCGCAGTCGTGCAGCCGTTCCAGCGGCTCGACAAGGCCCCGATACAGGTTGCGGCGCCCGGCGTCTGCATCGTCGAGGTGTACGAGATCACTCCTTGAGCGGGCGCGATGACGGAGCGGTCGCGTTGCATTTTTTCGCGCCGCAATCTCCTCCATTCCGCATTGACGGGAATCAAGGCACAGGTCGCCGCGTTGCGCTACCCTTGACGCATGGACACCTCCGACATCGCTGACGCACGTGCCGCGGTTCCGGGTTGGCGAGAGGTCGCTTGGCCGAAGGAGCATGGCAGCTGGTCGCTGGCGCTCGAGCCGGTGGTGCTCGGCATGATAGCAGTCCCGTCGGTGGCGGGAGCGGGGCTCGCGCTGGCTGCGGTCGCTGGGTTCTTCACCCGGCGCCCGCTTCGGATCGTCCTTTTCGATGCGAATCACGCGCGACGACTTGCCGCCGTCCGCGCGCTGCTCGGATGCGGCCTGCTTGCGCTCGCCGGGCTTGCCTTCGCGGTGCGGTTCGCCGGCGCGTCCTGGTGGCCGTGGCTTCTGCCCTCTGCACTGGCCGGGGTCCTATTTCTGGTTTTCGATTTGCGAAAGGCTGGCCGGGAACAAGGCGCGGAGCTTGCCGGCACGGCTGCGTTCGGCTGGTTGCCCGCGATCTTCGCAGTGATCGCGGGCGCGGATTCGACTTCGGCGGTTGTCATTGGACTTCTGATGCTCGCGCGGTCAGTGCCCACGGTTCTCACAGTGCGAGCCTCGCTCCGCGCCAGGAAGACGGGAACTCGCCGGTTCGCCGTCCCGATCGTGGCGGCCTTCGTGGCCGCCATGGGTGTCGGCGTTCTCTGTACCCGCGGCGAGGCGCCGTGGGTCGCTGGCGTGCTGCTCGCCGTGCTCGCTGCCAGATCGGTGGCTCTGCTCCTTTTTCTGCCCCGCACCGTGCGCGCAACGACGATCGGAATCGCAGAGTCGGTACTCGGTGCGGTGTACGTGCTCGCAGTTGGCATCGCCTGGCGGCCTTGAGCCGCGCATCGCCTGGACCGGCTGACGCGCGTAACCCAATACCTGAAAACCGAAGTTCACCGCGAATCACGCGAATGGACGCGAAGAACGGCACAAGCCTCCGAGGCGGCCCCCGGAATTTTGTCACC
>JAJYAR010000084.1 GCA_021779435.1 bacterium | reverse complement strand
GAAGTCGTCCATGGCCAGCCGCACCCCCATCTCCCGCAGCCGCTGCATCAGGACCAGCACGGCGTCGGGATCGCGCATCACGTCGCGCTCCGTGACCTCGAGCTGCAGGGCGCCGGCGGGCATGGCGTTTTCGGTCAGAAGCTGTTCGACGTGGCGCACCAGGGCGTTGGGGAAGCCCATCTGGATGCGGGAGACGTTCACGCTGACGCCCCGCGGCGCGCGTTGGGAGTGCTCGGTCTGCCATTTCCGCCATTGCCGGCACGCCTGCCGTTGCACCCATTCGTCGAGGCTGACGATGAGCCCGGACTCCTCCGCGATCGGAATGAATTCGGCGGGCGCGATGCCGCCCAGTTCGGGGTGGTTCCAACGGACCAGCGCTTCGACCGACTGCATCGCCTCCGTATCGAGGGATACGATCGGCTGATAGGCGAGCGACAGCTGCGGCGTGCCGATCGCCTTGCGCAGTTCGGCCTCGATCAGGAATTCCCGCGCGACCTTGCGGCGCATGCCGGGATCGAAGGCGGCGACGCAACCCCGGCCCGCGCGCTTGGCGTTGTACATGGCGGTGTCGACGTCGCGCAGCACCGCATCCGCGCCTTCGTCGCACTGCTCGCTGCCGACCACGCCGATGGACGCCGCCATGCGGATCTCCTGCCGCCCGATCGTATACGGTTCGTTGATCGACGACAGGATGCGCTGGGCGATCCGCACGGCATCTCCGGTGTCGGGCACGCCCTCCAGCAGGATGGCGAACTCGTCGCCCCCGAAACGGGCGGCAAGGAACGCCCCGTTCGTGCCGGACGCGGCCGCGATTTCCCGCAACTCGTCTTGCAGCCGGCCGGCAATGGCGCGAAGCACTGCGTCCCCGGCCGGGTGGCCGAGCGTGTCGTTGACGACCTTGAAGCGGTCCAGGTCGAGCAGCAATACGCAAAACCCCGTCATGCGGTGCCGGCAGGTCTGGTCGATGGCGCCGCCCAGGCGGTGCACGAAAAGGCTGCGGCTGGCCAGCCCGGTGACGCTGTCGGTACTGGCGGCGGCGAGCGCCGCCAGTTCGATTTCCTTGCGTCGGGTGACGTCGATGCGAATGCCGAGGACGCGCAGCGGCGTGCCGTCGCGCTTGCGGCTCGCGATCCGGCCCCGGTCGTGCACCCAGATCCACCGGCCGTCGCGATGGCGCACGCGCAACTCGCAGTCGAATGAGTCGGTCGTGCCGTCGAGGTGGTCGCGGAACTGGGCCGCATAGCGGGCGAGATCTTCTTCGTGGGCACGGTACTCCAGGGACTCGATTCGCACCGGCGCGGTTGTTGTCGGCGTATCGCCGCAGATCCGCAGCCACCGTCCATCGACGACGGTCGTTGCCGACGGCACGTCATATTCCCAGGTACCGGCGCCCGTTCCGTCGAGCACGGACTCGAGGCGCCGATGGGCCAGCACCCGTTCGGTCACGTCGGTCTCCACGCCGATGAAGCCGACGTGCCGGCCGCTCTCGTCATGCACGGGCTGGATGTCCAGATCCAGCCAGTAGGTCCGGCCGTGACGCGAACGGTTGAGGATCTGCACATGGGCGCCCTGCCCCGCGGCGAGCGCTTCGTGCAACCGGCGCACCGTCGCCGGGTCGGTCTGGTCGAACTGCAGCAGGCTGCCGGGCTTCTTCCCGAGAACCTCCGCCAGGGGGTAGCCGGTCATCGCCTCGAATGCGGCGTTGGCCCAGAGGATGCGCCGGTCGACGTCGCAGATCAGGACGCCGTTCTTCGTGTTCCGCGCCACCATCGTAAGGCGGTGCAGTTCTTCGGTCCGGGCGCGCAGGGCGCGCTGCTGGTTGCGGACGATGTTGCGGATCGGGAGCGCAACGCCGACTCCATATGCGAGGGCGCTGAACGCGACGAGCAGGGTGGCCGTCGCGGCGTAGGCGACGAGCTGTCGCAGTTCCTCCTCGGTGACCGATTGCAGTGCGCCGACCGCGCGATCCATGGCGGGCAGGAACTGCTCCGACGCGCGCATCAGCCACAACAGGGCGCGGTCTTGTTCCGCCGCGGACGCGCCCCGGGCGTGGGCGGCTTCCGCGAGTCGAAGAAGGCGCGCCCTCGGGCCTTCGACTTGCGTCATCGCCCAGGAGGCCGTATGCCGCGCTTCGCTCCGCGCGCGCGTCGAGGTGGCCACCAGCGCGTCCAGCGCTGCGGCGCCGCCGCGCAAGCGGTGCATGTCCCCCGCCAGCGCGTCGATGGCCCCGGCGCGCGCCGCCCCGGTCGTTGCCAGCGCGCGTTGCGCCATCCATGCCATCCGCTGGCTGATCATGCGCTGGCGTCCGGCAAGGTTCATGATCCGGGAGGAGGCGCGAATGACGGCGGCGTCGCGAAGGATCCCGGTCGTGGTGCCGAGGGTCAGCAGCGCGATCAGGCTTGCCGCCGTGAGCACGCTGATCAGGACGATCCGGCTGAGGTGGCGGTCCCCCGGCGGCTGCGCGGCGGCGGCGCGAACCTCCACCGCCCGCAAGGCCGCAAGGCCGCCTCCCATCGGCAGCATCAGCGCGGCCAGCAGGCCGGCATCGAGCAGGGCCGCCGTTTGCGCCGGAAATGACGATGGCGTGCCGGCGACGTAGCGGTGGATCGAGTATTCGAACGACGTCGTGGCGGCCGCGATGATCATCCACCCTACGGTATCGATGACCGGGCGATCGGAGACCCCAGCCCCGCGGCTGCCCACGATCACGATCTGCCAGACGGTGGTCGCCACCGTCGCGGCGAGGAGGGAGTCGAGCAGAGCCTGCTGCCAGACCGGGATGGTGGTCTGCATCTGGGAGAAGATGGCCATGACGACCCATTCGGCCGCGAAGACCGCCCCGGCCAGGATCCAGATCCGGGCCGCCATGGCGCGCCGGTCGTTCGGCGGTTGCGGCATCGGTTGTACCGGTGTTGGATTCATTTCGCGGTGTGCCGTAAGCGGAGGTTCACGCGCCGACATGAATTCCCGGAATACCGGTGCGGCGGACAGGGGGAATAATGCGCACCCTGGTGCAGGGTGAGGAGTGTGTCCTGCGGTGATTTGGGGTGCTTTCCCGGCGCAATTTGCGGCGGGTCGCCGCCACCCGGGACCCCGTTGACATGCGTCAATCGATTCGATCGATTGCGAACGGTTCGGCGTGCCGACCGCCCGCGTGAATCGGCAACATGCGGAAGCCTGGCCTTGATTGCAAGGTCTTTCATGCCGCGCCTGTGGGGTTCGAGCGGTCAGGGTTGGATCGTGATGGCGTACTGGGAAGCTGCGGCTACGAACCGGATTGGAACGGATTGTTGCGAATAAGTTCCAGTCTCCTTTAATTTTTTAGGGTATTCCGGAAGTGGTCGCTCGCCAACGGATGGCCGGCGCTCCGCGCGCTTCCGGTCCGAGGAAAACCCGGCCCCGGGGCAACGATCTGCTCGGAAACCGTTGCGGAACGGAAAAAACCTCGCTGCAAACGTGTAATTTTGATTCACGTCGTACAAAATCCGGGTTTCGGAGTTTTCTGCGGCGGACAGGTATGCGTGACCTTGGCTGGTTGGCAGAGCGACGCGTTGTGGTGGTCATCGGCGGAGACGTCGCGCTTCAACACGACCTGTCGGCCGGCTTTCGCGAGCAGGGCCTGCGGGCCGAGGCCGTGGCCGACCTCGAAGGGGCGATCGCACGCACATTCGATCCGGACGTGCTGTTGACCTGTGTCCCGCTCGACGCCCCCGGTTGGAGCGGGTTCGACATCCTGTCTCTGATCCGTTCGCACGAGCAGTCCCGCGCCGGAACCAGCGCCCCGGTCGTGGCGGTGGGGCGGCGCTGTTGCCCGGAAACGCGCGCACGCGCCCTGGCCGCCGGTTTCATATCCTGTCTGGGGGCGGCTTCGGTGCGCTCGTATCATCTCGATGAAACCTTGTTGCGCGCCCGGACCTTGCGGCCGCATCTGCACCGCTATACCCATTCGGAGGACCGCGACTCCATCGTCGCCCGGTTCCCGAACGATTCCCACTTCGAAGAGGGGCGGCATGCGATTCTCGGTTTGGCGCTCGCAATGGATTCCGGCGGTACTCACTTGCTGCAGCGCAGCCTGATGGCGGTGTACCGGGGGGAGGCGCAGGACGCGCTCGGCTCCGCCGTGCAGTTGGGCGCCATCGCGCAAGGGACCGGTGCGAGCCGGCTGGCAATCCTCTCGGATGCGATGGCGGCGTCGCTGGACGGCGGGATGGACTCGATCGAGCGTTCGGTCATCCTGTCCCGCGTCGAACTGGATCGGGTGGTCCATACCTTGCGGGAAGAGGCGCTGCAGTCCTTTCCATCCTGATGCGCGGGATGTCCCCCCAAACCGTGCCCTGTGATCGAGGGAAAACGGTAGAATGAGTCGCGGTTATTCGGGCAACCATGCAAGCCGCGCGGTGGGCACAAGGGTGGGACGTGCACCCGATTCAGGGGCGGGTTCGGGACGATAGCGAGCACCTATGGCAGACGATTCACATCGACCGATGGATGATTTGTATGCCGGCCCCACCTTCCTGATTCGTCGGGCCCATCAGATCGCCACGTCCGTATTCCAGGAGGCTTGTGCCGACCTGGATCTCACACCGACCCAGTATTCCCTTCTGTTCGTGCTGCGCCATCGCAGTCCGGTGAGCCAGAACGAGTTGGGCCGGTACGCCTGCCTGGATCGGGCGACGACCAGTCTCGTCGTCCGGCTGCTGCGGGAGCGCGACCTGATTGCGGCGGCAGACGACGCACGGGACAAGCGCAAGACCCTGCTGTCGCTCACCAGTGCCGGGCGGCTGCTGCTCGGACGCGCCGAGCAGCTCAGCACCAAGGCGAGCCGCGACCTGCTTTCGGTGTTCGACGAAGCGCAGGCACGCACCTTCGTCGACTTGCTGGATATGCTGGCCACCGGTCATGGCCGGCGCGCCGTGGAGTACAAGGGCGAGACGGCCGGGACCAGATTTCGTTGGTCCTGAGCGATCTGGATGCGGTGCGCCCCGGGGAGTGCCGTCACATAGGAGATCGGATGGGTCCGCCACGGCTTCTCGCTGACATCGGGGGCACCCGCGCAAGACTGGGTCTGGAAGTCGTGCCCGGACGGATCGAGGCGGTGGCGCTGCATTCCTGTGATGACTTTCCCGGCGTCGATGCCTTGCTGGCCGCGTATCTGCGCGACCGGGGAAATCCGCCGGTCTGCCACGCCGCAATCGCAATTGCCAATCCGGTGGCGGGAGACGCGGTGCGGATGACCAATCGGGACTGGTCGTTTTCCGTGTCCGGCCTGCAGCACACGCTGGGCTTTTCCCGCCTGGTGGTGATGAACGACATGGTTGCGATGGCGATGGCGTTGCCGCGCCTTGCACCGGAAGAACTGCACAAGGTCGGGGATGCCGGCGAGGCCGGCGCAGGCGTGAAGGTCCTGCTGGGGCCGGGGACCGGGCTGGGGGTGGGAGCACTGGTTCCACTCTCCGGCGCCGCGGGCGGCGCCACCCCCGGAACCTGGATGCCGGTGGCAAGCGAAGGGGGCCACGTCAGTTTTGCGCCGGCGGACGAAACCGAGTGCCGCCTGCTGGAGGTGCTGTGGCGGCGCTTCCCGCACGTCTCCGCCGAGCGGATCGTATCGGGCACGGGAATTCCGCTGCTTCATTCCGCATTGTGCGTGGTCGACGGGGTGCCGGAAGAGGCGGCGGCGACGGCGGAAGATGTCGTCGCGCGGGCGCGGGCGGACGGCGATTCGACGGCTGCGCGGTGCCTGTCGGTCTTCAGTGCGATGCTCGGCGGCATTGCCGGCAATCTTGCGCTGGCATATGGCGCACGCGGAGGCGTATACCTGAGCGGCGGAGTGATCCCGCGCCTGGGCGAATTGTTCGACGCCGCGGCGTTCCGCCGGCGGTTTGAAGCGAAAGGCCGCTTCGCCGCGTATCTCGCGGCGATCCCGGTGTGGCGGATGGCCGCGGGAGACGATGTCGCGCTGCGGGGAGCCGCCGCGGAACTGGATCGCGTACTGCAAACCGCGCCCGCCGCTTGAACTTCGGTTTCCCGCCTCCATCTAACTGCGGAGCGCGCATGTCGCGTCCCCTTGGTTTGCAAGGGATTTTCCTGGAGGGAGTTTCCCAGCTATGAAACGATTTCTCGCCATGCTCGTCCTCGCGGCGGCGGCCGGCCTGTCCACGGTGGCCATGGCAGCCGATCCGACGTTGCATCAGGTTTACCAGGCCGTGCAGGAAGGCCGGCTCAACGACGCCCAGTCGATGATGACGCAGGTGTTGCACGACCATCCGAGCAGTGCCAAGGCCCACTATGTCGAGGCGGAAGTGCTGGTTCGCATGGGCCGCGCCGCAGATGCGCAGGATCAGCTCGGCCAGGCGGAGCGCCTGGAGCCCGGGTTGCCGTTCGCGCGGCCCGATTCCGTCCGCAGCCTGCGTGCCATGATCGCCCGCCAGACGGGCGCCGCGCCGGCGATGGGGACACCATCTTCGGCGGCCCCGGCCTCGCGCTTCCCGTGGGGGATCGTCCTGATCGTCGGTGGCGCCGTGCTGCTGCTGGTGGTGTATCTGCGTGGGCAGCGTTCGCGCCCGGTGGTCATGGTGCAGGGCGGGCCGGGCATGCCCGGTGGTGCCATGGGGCCGATGGGCGGAGGCTATCCGCCGCCGGGGTATGGTGGCGGTGGGTATCCCGCAGGTGGCGGTGGCGGAATGGGATCCGGCATCGTGAGCGGCCTGGCGACGGGCGCGGCCCTGGGTGCGGGCATGGTGGCCGGCGAGGCGCTGGCCAATGACTTGATGGGCCATCACGGGTCGGCTGCCGCCAACCCCGCTCCGTTTGTCGACAATGGCCAGCAGCCGGTTGCCTTCGATGACGGCGGCAGCGACTTCGGCGTGGCGGATGCCGGCTCCTGGGATGACTCGAGCGACCTTGCCGGAGGCGGCGACGGCGGAGACTGGAGCTGATGCGCGGCGGCGCCCCGCATGCGGGGCGCCGTTTCCGCTACAATCCCACCCTCGGTTGATCGAGGTCGGGGGTATAGCTCAGTTGGTAGAGCAGCGGACTCTTAATCCGTAGGTCGTAGGTTCGACTCCTACTGCCCCTACCAGAATCGTCGGCGCGTCTGCGCCGCGTTTTCTTTTCGGACTCACGCTTTTCGGAGCGCGATCGTCCCATCTTTCCCGCGCGTGAACTGCTTGGCGTTGATTGCCGCCGCGATGGCCTGGTATGCGGCACTCTTGAATCGCGCCTGTTCCGATGCCGGAAGGTCCTTGTCATAGCCTTTCGCCGCCAGCAGGTGCCGGACCAGTTCGGCCTGTGACATCGGCTTCGTCAGGATCTTCTGGGAGAGATCGAGCATCTCCCCGCGACTGAACCACTTGCGGCGCGCGCCGACCACTTCCCCCTTGGCGGCGCGGCCACGCCGCAGCCCCGGAATCGTTTCATGGTCGCCGTTGTGCTCCAGTGCGATGCGGATGATCTGCCCATTCACATGGCTGAGTTCCTTGAGTAATTCTTCGCGCCGCTGCAGAAGAGACAGGATCTGAGACGTAGACATGATTATTTCTTGGTGAGGAGTGGGGCTACGGGGACGATAGCAAAGATTCCCCGCTGCGGGGTGCCCGCGCGGCACGCGCGGCGGGGCGTTGCGGTCGCGGATGCGGCCCGCCGCGCGTACGGGATGCCCGAATCGCCGGATGCCGCCTTGCCGCCGCGAGCATGACATGTAGCCGTTCTGCCATATTTCAAGCATAAAATCGCTGGATGGACTATGCACAGCAGCAACGAAATCCGGCACGGCATTGGTTTGGTCTTTCCTTCGTTGCGTTGTTGCACGTCGTGGTCATCTATGCGCTCGTCAACGGATTGGCGCACAAGATCGTCGATGCGGTGCGCAAGCCGATCGAGACGGTGATCGTCAAGGAAAACACCCCGCCGCCGCCGCCTCCGGCGGCACCGCCGCCGCCCAAACTCGACGTTCCGCCGCCGCCGTTCGTGCCGCCGCCGGAAATCCCGATCGCGGTGCCGCCGCCGCAGCACGCCATCGCCCAGGTTGTCCACACGCCGCCGCCCAAGCCGGTTGCGGTTCGACCGGCACCGGCGCGCCCGGTGCAGGTGGCGCGGACACGCCCGGCGCTGGATCGCAGCTCCTGCGCCACCATGGAACCGGATTACCCCATGTCGTCGCGGCGCAACATGGAAGCCGGAACGGTCGTGTTGCGCATCGAGATCGGCACCAATGGTCTGCCCGCGCGGGTGGACATCGCGCGGTCGAGCGGGTATCAGCGCCTGGACGTCTCGGCGCGGGAGTGGATTTCAAGCTGTCGGTTCCGCCCGGCCACGGTCGACGGTAGGCCGGTATTGAGTTGGGTGGCGCAGGCGTACACCTTCACGCTGCAGGATTGAGGAAATGGGGAGCATGGCAATGTTCGGCATCCGGTTTGGGCGCACCGCATCGGCGGCGCGGATTTTCGTGTTGGGCGCGGCATTCGTATTGGGGGCTGCGGTGTGGACGCCCCATGCGGTGGCGCAGACCGCGCCGGCCGCCGGGGAACCGGCGGCGGTTTCCGCGCCGATGCCGACGCCCGTGGCCGTCGCGGGCGAGCCTGGCAAGGTC
>JAJYAR010000083.1 GCA_021779435.1 bacterium | reverse complement strand
CCCACCGGCATCGTCCAGCGGGAACGGCGGCGTATCCGAAATATTGTGGATCTCGAGCTCGCTCGCGAGGACCTCGATCTGCCCGGTCGCAAGCGACAGGTTCTCCGTGCCTTCCGGGCGGCGGACCACCTTGCCCGTGACGCCGATCACCGACTCCGGCTTCAGCTGCTTCAGCTTCTCGCCAACCTCGGTGTTCTCGTGAGGCTCGAGCTTGATCTGCGTGACTCCCTTGCGGTCTCGCAGGTCGACGAAAATGATGCCGCCCTGATCGCGGATGGTGTCGACCCAGCCGAGCAGGGACGCGGAGGCGCCGAGATCGGAGAGCGTGAGCTGGGCACAATGGTGGGTACGCTTCATGGCAGGATAGAGCCGGTCAGCACAACGTAGCGGTGCACCGGAGGGCAAACAGATTCGTCGGCGCGAAGGGCCGCACAAAAAGCCCCCAAGGCATCGCAGATAAATCTGCTCCTACGGCCCAATCGCCCTCCTGTAGATGCAAATTCATTTGCGACCTTCCCGGCCCGCGCCTGCGTCTTCCCGGCCCGCCAGTTCATCGCTGCTCCTGCGGCCCAATCGCTCCCCCCGGTAGGAGCAGATCTATTTGCGACCTTCCCGCCCGTTCATCGCAGACGAATCTGCTCCCGGAGATAACGGGATCTATCGACCCGGCGGCGAATCAGGCGTCGCGTCGCGCCCGCCGACACACGGCCTCTATCGTTTCGACGAGCTGCGCGCCGGTGAACGGCTTTGTCAGTATCGCATCGGCGCCAAGCCTCCGCGCCACCCTGAGGCAGTCGCGCGCGTTCGTCGTGTGGCCGCCGCGCGACATCGCGATGATCCGCACGTGCGGGTTTGTCTCCCTCAGCGCGGCAATCACCTCAAAACCATCGGACTCCGGCATCAGGATGTCGGTGAGCACCAGATCGAGCCGACGGGTTCGGGCGAGGTTGCGAAGCTCCGTCCCGTCCGCCGCGCTATGAACCTGGTAGCCGGCCGAGTTCAGCAGCTCACAGGCCACCTTGCGGATTTCCGGAACGTCATCCGCAATCGAAATCACAAGGGGACCCTGCCTGGAGCCTTCGCCGGTCGCAGCCGAATGGTTCATATCAAGGGGAGAGGCGCCGACCGCATCATGGAACTGACGGCGTTACAATATGTTATTTTCGGATACACGGGATTGGCTGTGACGCCCGGGCGGCGCCTGGGCCTTCAGGTCATCCGGAGCATTTCGGAGTCGATGGCGTGCGCCACGGCGGCCTCGAATTCGTCCCGGGTGAACGGTTTCCCAAGCGTGACGTGCGCGCCCAGGCTCTTGGCGACGCGCAGGCAGTCGGCAGCCGGAAGATACTGGCCCCCGCCGGACACCGCGATGACCCGCGGCGGCACGGGATGGCGCCGCGTCTCCATGATGACCTCGAGCCCGTCGCCATCCGGCATGATGACCTCCGTCACGACGACGTGCACTTCGTTGCACCTGATGGCATGAATCGCATCGTTGCCGGAGCCGACCGAGATCACGGAGTGACCCGCCTCTTCCAGCCAGCGCGTCATGAGTTCGCGTACCTCGCGATCGTTGTCCGCAACTACGATGGTAAAGGCCGTCGAGGGCCCGCTGCGAATTGTGGGTGAGGGCTGCATCGAAAGGGAAGCCGATCCCGGGTCTCAGCGTCACCGAAAAGGTAGCCGGCCCACCCCGGCGGCGAAAGTATCCAAACTACCGGAAATCCGGTAACTCCGCGCGGCGATCATTGGTCTTGCACGGCGCAGGCAAGGCGTTGCGATGAACGCGCCTATCCCGATGCCGAAGACTCCCCTCACCTGCGTCCTGTTCTTCCCGGCCCTGATCTTTGCTGTATCCAGCAGCCATGCCACCGACATCGCCCGGGAGACGCCCGTCGGCGCCCTGCTGCCCGCCGCCGCCGGCGTCGCGGCGCCCCGCCAGTGGAAATCCGACGCGATCACGCCCGTGACCGAAAAGCGCATTGCCGCGCTCCCCGCCGCGGAACAGGCCCCCTGGCGCGCCTACCTGGCCGACTCTCAGAAGCGCGCGCGTCTCGTCACCCCCGCGAAGAAGGAAGCCTCGCCCGCGGTCGTCTCCGGCAGCACGTACAGCAAGGGCGCCAGGCTCGGCGCCACCGCCGCCTTCTACGCCTCCGAAGAGGCGCGCTCCGCCGCGGATCACATTGTCGCCTGGCAAAGGCCCACCGGCGGCTGGACCAAGGGCGGCGACTACACCCGCGGCCCCGGCACCGGCGAACACATCGAGTTGCCTTGGGGCGCGGGAACCTTCGACAACGACTCAACGACAACCGAGCTCCGCTTCCTGGCCCTCGTGATCAGCTCCGGTGGCAGCGATGCGCGCGCCGCCACCTGGCGCGAATCGTTCCTGCGGGGTGTCGACTACGTCCTCGCCGCACAGTATCCCAATGGTGGATTTCCGCAGATCTACCCGCTCGCCGGCGGCTATCACGACGCCGTCACGCTCAATGACGACGCGATGGTACACATCATCGACTTCCTCCGCGATGTCGCGTCGCAACAAAGGGAGTTCGCCTTCGTCCCCGCCCAGGAAGCGACCGCCGCCCGCGCCGCGGCCGACCGGGGCATCGCGTGCCTCCTCGCCACGCAGCTGCGCACCCCCTCGGGGCGACTTCTCATCTGGGCCCAGCAGTACGACGCCCTCACGCTGCAGCCGTGTGTCGCGCGCAATTTCGAACCCGTCGCCGCCTGCAGCAGCGAAAGCGCCGGTGTCGTCAGCTTCCTGATGTCGATTGAGAAGCCATCTCCCGCCGTCGTGCGCGCCGTCGAGGCCGCCATGGGCTGGTTCGAGGCAACGGCACTCCGCGACGTCATCTGGGACCGCGCTGCCGCAAAGGGCACAGGTCTCGTGGAGCGGGCCGGCGCTCCCCTGCTCTGGGCGCGGTACTACGATCTCGAAACGGGAAAACCCGTGTTCGGTGACCGCGACCGGTCGGTTCATTTCGCCGTGACCGAGATCTCCGACGAACGTCGCAACGGCTACTCCTGGTTCAACACGCGTCCGGCCTCGCTTGAAAAGCCGTTCAATGCGTGGCAGCTCCGCCTGCCGCGTTGACCGGTCCAAACCGGCACGGCGCGGCAGTCTGATATCGCCGCTGAGTCCGGTTTCAGTTCGCCGCGAGCCGTTCACCGCTCGACTCGCCCGCGACGTCGAAAACCTCGACTCGCTCGATAAGCGGGCGCGCCGCCAGCAGCGCGTCGCGACTTTCAAGTTCCACCTCGCCGCTCGGGCGTGGTTGAGCGGCGTCCGATCCCACGGGGATTCCGAAATCAGGTCTGCCGTTCGCATCCCACGTGAAGGGCTGCGCGTGAATGACGCGCTCCCAACCGTGCCGACGTGAAACCTTCGCATGGTAAACGAGCCAGTCCTCCGTGCCATCGGGCGAGGTCGTGAAGCTGCAGTGTCCCACGCCAAAGGTTTCGACCGCCGCCTCGAACACCGGGGTCGGCCGCTTGCGCCAGGCACCTGGATCGAGCGGATCGCCGTCACGGGACAGCTCCAGCATGCCGAGCTTGTAGGACGGCTCCCACGAGCCGCTGCACGAATACACCAGGAACACGCGGCCATCCCGCTGCAGGATCTGCGGAGCCTCGTTCAGGCCGCGACCGCGCCGGGATTCCCCAACCCGCTCCCAGATGTAGTCGTTGTTTCCGCAGAGCCGCACGCGTGCGCCTGAAACGGTCCAGGGCGTCGACATCGGTGCGATGTAGAGCCATTGCTCGTCAGTCTCGTCCCGCCATCCGGACCAGAGAAAGTACCGCTGCCCGCGATGCGTGAACACCGTGCCGTCGATCGCCCAGCGACTGCAGCCTCGGTTCGCGAAATCATCGCCCGTGTAGAGTTCCGACCGGAAATCGTAGCGGCCCGTCGGGTCGTCGCCCCGCGACTCCAGCACGATCATGCGATGGGTGGCGTTCTCTCCGTTGGACACCGACACGTAGATGTACCAACGGCCCTCGATGTAATGAAGCTCCGGCGCCCAAACCTGGGCCGAGTACGGACCACGGTCGGGCGCCCGCCAGACCACAAATCTTTCGCCGAGGCTGGTGAGCGAACAGGACCGGTAAACCACCACGCCGACATCGCGGTCGGTCGCGCACCAGTAGTAGAACCCGCCATGCCTCGTGACCCACGGGTCCGCGCCGGGACCGATCGGGTTCGTGAAGCTGTCCCGGACAGTTGGACCTCCGGAAGGCCGGACCGCGCGCAGAGTCGAGAACATCGGCGTCTCCTCCGCTCAGGCCCGCGCTGCACGCGCACATGCCGGTCCAGCCGCAGCCGCGCCGGCGAGACTACCCGTGACCCGACAACCTTCCGATGGCTCGATCCTGTTTTTCCCCATGGCGCGAGGGACGTTGAAAACCCGCCCGGCGAATTCAACGATCAGCCCGCATCGGGAGACGCGCGCCGCGTAGCCGACGTGTTTTCAGCAGGATGCAAAGGACGATTCGCCTTCGGGCCGACCGGGACCTTGTAGGACAATGTTGTAAGACTACCCGAAGCAGGAGAGCGCACGGCAACGGCCGTGCACAGGGACGCAACGAACCGCCGTCGGACGTCCCCATGATCCGCGCGAGAAGTCCAGCCCCGCCGGCCGCGGTTTTCCGCTTCCGTGCCGCAGCTCCAACATTTACGTTTGGCCAATAAACGAAGCCCCACCGTCAGGCTACGTGCTCCCCTGCATGACCCCGCCACGCACGCTCGCAACTTGTTTTGCCGGACTTGCGCTGAGTGCCGCGGTCCTTTTGGCCGAAGAGGTCATCGAACTTCCCCAGTTCCGCGTCGATGAAGCCAGCTTCGGCAAACGTTATCTGTACGTCGAGGTGCCAGGATTCGAAATCCTGTCACCCTTTGATGAGCCTCTGACGCGGCTCTACGCGAAGGAACTGCAACGGCAGCGTGCCGTGCTCTCGTTCTACATCCCGGACACGTCACTCAACATGGACGACGTGCCGGCCGCCATCATCCTGGACGATAAACCGGCCCCGGCGGGCATGGTGAAGTCGGAAGGTCGCTCCTACCTTCCAGCAGCGTCGGCGTTGGGTCAGGTCCTTGCGGCAATACGCGGCGCCGCAACGCCCCCGAAAGTCTCCGGTTTTCAGCCCCGGGCTTCGACAGTCACATGGTTTCGCGCCGAATTGCCCGATCACCTGATGTTCTATGTGAGCATCCACGGCTTCGATTACGCCCGCCAAGCTGAGGGCCGCGTGGGGATGGCAAGCCGCGCCTTCAGCGATCTGTTTCCCGTCTCCACGGTGTACACGCACCGACGTCCGCAATGGCCGGGCTGGGTGGAATTCGGACTCGAAACTCTGGGCGCCCGATTCTACTCGGAACAGACGCTCGAGATACGCGTGATCTCCCGGTTGGATCCGCCTCCTCCCGGACTTCGCATCGAGGACGCATTTCCCTCCTCGTTCACGGAGTGGCCACGTACAACCGTGCAGCGTCAGGCTGCCGTGGCCTTTGTGACGTGGGCCTTCTCCATGCCATTCGAACAGGCGCTGTCGGGCACACCGGAGCGGACTCTCGCCTTTTGGCGCTTCGTTTCCGACACTGCACACGAACGCCTGACCGCTGAATTGTTCGCCCGCCATTTTAGGGAAGGCGATTGGACGGATTTCCTGCGCAGTTGGGCACAGTGGGCCCAGGCCCAGAAATACGCACGCACGCCCACGACCGTTGCCACGCTTTGGCCGGAGAATCCGCCCCGGGTCAAGGCCATCACGCCGCGCCCCGCCACCCGGGCCGAACTGGCGCGACTCAAAGGCGAATACGAGTGGCGACTGGCCCGTGAACTCTCGCGCGAGGCGCCCGAACTGACGGGACTGTGCCTTGATCAGGCGAAGCGGCGGCTGCTCACGGCTTACAATGACGGGGAACGCGACCCTCGCTTCCTCGCAACACTGGCGCTCTTCGAAGCCGATACGGCCACAGCCGAGGAGGCGATCCCGTATCTCGAGGCGGCGGCCGCGACGCGCGTCGTTCGGCCCATGCTGTATTACGAACTCGCAAGGATTCGCTGGGAGCTGGCACAGCGGGGGTTGCCGGCAGACGCACACGTCTCCGTGGAGAAGGTTCGCACCGCGCTCGAGTCCCTGAACATTGCGCACGCCCAGGCACCGGCACTTCTCGAGAGTTTCCGGCTGGCATCCGCGGCTTGGAATCGCTGCGAAGCCCTGCCGACGCCCGACGAACTTACGGCGGTGACCGTCGGCACCCGGCTGTTCCCGCGCGACGCCGTGCTCGCCTATAACACCGCTCTGCTGAACCTGAAATGCGGCAATTGGGCCAAAGCGGAAGCGCTCGCGACGGAGGCGCTGGCACTGGAGCCGGATTCCTCGAACCTCCACGCCCCGCTCGAAAAGCTCGTCGCGGCGATTCACCGCACCAGGCTGCAGCAGTGAGTATGTCCGTCGCGGCATCCCTCACGGGGAATCGCCCCAGGCGCGCGGCATCCCTCACGCGGGTGCCGGTCTGCGCCAACGATGGACGCCGGTGCGGAGCGCAACGGTTTGCACTTCCACACGTCAATCCTCGTACCCCACCGGCGCCCAGCGGAGAATCGCCGGCCGCGTATCACGCTCTCCCATTTTCACTCCCATGCGACTTCTGCCCCTCGTCGGTCTGTTGTTCAGCACAACCTTGTTCGGCGCGAATTCCAACGACGCGTCCTCGCCAGGTGCCCGCGCCACCGCGACGGTCGTGGTCGACGCCACGGCGTTCCTCGACCATATCCCACTCCGCGATACGTTGATCGACGGTGCCGGCGCAGCTGTTGATGGCGCGCCGGCGGGCGACGCGCTCTTCAACCACTACGGCATCGTCTTCAACACCGAGACGAATCTGCACCACGTCCAGGAGATCGCGCAGCCGGGCACCTATCGCCTTTACGTTCGCAGCCAGGGCTCGGGCCGAAGCGGCTTCAGGGTCTCCATCGACGGCAAGCTCTCGCCGGCAACCTTCGGCAAGACGCCGGCCCTGGCGCTCGTTGACGGCGGCACGTTCGAGTTGAACAAAGGGCCGGTGCGAATCGTGCTCACCCGCATCTCCCGCGGCGCAACATTCGACGCGTTGTTCCTGACGAAGGCGTCGCAGCTGACGGAAACCGACCTGCCGGCGCTCGAATTCAGCCCCGATGCCGTCGTCCTGAAGGAATACCCAACCGGACGCGGCACACCGAAATTCGGCGACGTCGACGGCGATGGTCGGATGGATGTCCTCAGCGTCGAGGTCGGCGGAGCCGTGAGCGTGTTCAACTACGAGGGCACGAAGCTGTGGTCCTGGCAGCCGGCCGAAGCTGCCTCCGGCCAGAACGCCGCCTTCGCCGGCTACGAGCCGCCGGGCCTGATCTGGGACATGGACCATGACGGCAAGGCCGAGGTCATCCATTGGAGGCTGATCGACGGCAGCGAGAAACTCGTCGTTGCCGACGGGCTCACGGGCGTGGTGAAGCACAGCACCGACTGGCCGACTCCGCCGCGGCCGCACGAGTATTTCAACTTCCGGGTCGCCGTAGCGAACCTCACCGGAGGCTATCCCAGCGACATCGTCGTGTTCACCGATGCCGGCAACGATTACAAGTCGGTGACCGCCTACACCGCCGACCTGAAGCAGCGCTGGACCGACATCGAACACCTGCAGAAGGACCACCTTGGTCACTACGCGTATCCGGTGGATGTGAACGGCGACGGCATCGACGAGGTGTTTGTCAGCGGCCTCGCGCTGGATTCGGCCGGCAAGAAGCTCTGGGAGCGTCGCGATATCCTCTACGACAACCACGACCACTGTGACAGCTTCCGCTTCGCCGACATCAACGGCGACGGTCGGATCGAGGCCCTCTGCCCGACGTCGGACATCGGCGTCAGCGTCTTTGATGCGCTGACCGGAAAGGTTCTCTGGCAGCGGCCTGCCGACCACGCACAGCAGCTCGAATGGGGCAGCTTCCTTGCCGGCAAAAACGGCCCGCAGCTCGCGGTCAACGGAAGGTTCTACGCGAACGGCCAGTCAGGCCGGATTTCGGCGCTGGTCCACTGGTTCGACACCGCCGGAAACGAAGTGGCGACGTGGCCGTCGCGCCCGCTGAACGGCAACCCGGATTTCGTGAAAGGCGACTGGCGCGGCGACGGCAGACAGGAGCTCTTCTGGCATCAGTTCCGCATGAAGCCCGACGGCACCGGCGAGATCTACTTTGCGGATACCGTCGTGCACATGTTTGATTTCGACGGCAACGGCACGGACGACGTGATCACCCGCGGCGGCCCGGGCGTCCGTGTGTACACGTGCGCGAATCCGACTGCGTCCGGCAAACGCAAGGTCACCGACTCGAATCAGGTCCGGCAGAAGGTCGCGAACCTGACGCACTACTAGGATTAGCTCCGATATCGCTGCAGCCGGGCGCGCTGCCCCCGGGAAGCTTCGCCGTTCCCGTTGTCGCACGCGCGCCAGGCTCCGGGCTTACCGCGGCCGGCTGCACCACAAAGCCCGCGTCTATTTGCGAGCGGCGGATGTGCCGGTTGGGCCATGCCACGCGGAGATCGCGCGACCCTTTTCG
>JAJYAR010000082.1 GCA_021779435.1 bacterium | reverse complement strand
ATGAATCGATGCGCCGAGCAGAAAGCCGGCTTGCAAATCGGTGAAACGAAGTCCGTGCGCGAGCAGCGGATACAGCACCATCGCACCGGCGCTCATCGCCGAGATGCCGACGAGCACCAAGGTCAGCTGCGATTTGCTCACACGCTTGTCGCCCAGCATCGTCGCCAGCAGGTCCTGGCCCTTCGCCCGGTAGAGCACGTCATCCTGCCCGAAATCGGAATCCGGCGGCATGCACCACGCCTCAACCTCGGGAACGATCGCGCGGAACGTCAACCAGACACGTCGCATGCGCGCAGGGGTCGCGACGAGCACCGCCGAATGAATGCCCCGTCCAAACGCCTTCCCGGGATGACGCCGGAGCAGCAGGTCGCTTGTGAAGCGGATGTTCTCGCCGGTGTTCGTGGACTGGTTCTCGCGGATGATCTCCACCCGCGCAGCGCCGGGCCTCGAGCGCACGAGTTCCGCCGCGAAGGCGTCCGCCTCGGGCATCCCCAGGTCAGCCGTCCCCGCGCCCAGCCCTCCGGTGAAAACGATCAGCCGCGCCCTTCCGGCGGCCCGCAGGTCGGCGCAGCGCCTCGGTATCCGCAGGTCGAAGTGACCGAAGCCTACGACGGCGTCCGCGTCCATCCACTCGGGCAGTGGACGTCGCGCGGAGAGATAGTCGTGGAGCAGGCCGGCAGCCGCCAGGTCGTCTCCAGGAATCAATGACGGGGTATTCATGGAATTGGGACGGATATGGCGATCCGTCCGGGGTGGAGACACCCTAACCGGTTTGCGGCTGCTGCCAAGCCTGCACCGAGCGCCTCAGGTCCGCGGCGGGTACAGCGCGTTCACCGCCGCAAGCACGACGGAGGCGGCGGGATTCGACTGCGGAAACTCCACGACGAGCCTGCGGACGCGCTCCTCGTACTCCAGATACAGGGGCGATCCCGTGCTGCGGTGACGCGCGAGGGCGGTGAGAAGGAGAAGCCTCGGCACCGGTTCCGCCGGCTGATCCACGGCCTGGAAGAGAAGCGCGTCGAACAGCGGACGCTCGCCCAGCGCCGCGGGGCCATGCTCGTCCCGCGCAAACGCCGCGACCGCGACGTCCAGCGTCTGCGTCCGGGCCTGCATCTGCGGGACGAACGCCGCCGCGGTCAGCGGACCGACCCAGGCGGGCGGCGTCAGCGCGGCGACTCCCGTTCTCCCGACAGCCAGCTCGTTGAGGCTTGCCGCCAGGGAGCGGAAGGTCCGCTCGGGGTTGCCAGGCATGCACGCCCCTTCAAACTCGCCGACGACCTCCTTCGATGCGACCGAGACAACCTGGAGCGTCAGTCTCCAAAGCGGAAGAGTCGCGTCGACATGCGGGTTTACGATCAGATCGCAGGCCTGGTCGCCGGCACCGGCAAGGTTGAGCGCCTGTTCTCTCTCGTAGGGTGCGCTCGCCAGCACAAACCCGCCCTTGCCTCTGACGCGAAGGAAGATCGCGATACCGCGCGCCGTCGTGCCCAGGTGGATCTGCTCCGCAAGGTAGAGTGCGAGCGAACGCCCGAAGACGCCTTCCCTGCCCTCGCGTTCCGCAATCACGTCGGCCGTATCGCCGAGCGAGGCGAATGTGAAGGAAGGGGCGAGGATGCCGATGCGGAGCGCGGAGGGATCCTTGGCCGGTAGAAGCCGGTTGAACCCTTCCGCCTCCATCGCCCAGACCGGCCCCTCCAGCGGAGCGCGCAACAACTCGAGTTCGCCCACCTGACTCGATTCCGACGCGGCCAGCGACCGGTCGTCGATTTCCTTCTGCCATTGGTCCAACGCCGTCTTCCAATCTGGGACCTGCAGGCGGTAAAGCGCTTCGAGCACGGAATGCGCTTCGTCCAGCCTCTCGGTTTCGAGCAGGGCACGCAGGAGGTTGCTGCCCACCATGAGCCCGTGCACGACGGGATCGAATCGAGGGAGCACCAGTTCGAGCAGCTCGGCCAGATGCCCGCGGCTCCCAAGGTCGCCGCTCATCTGGACGAGCAGGGCGGGCGGCGGCGGCGGTGGTACTTTTGAAAGCGCCAGCTTGTACAGGGCCTTGGCCGAGCCGAGGTCCTGATCGTCGAGCGCCAGGCGCGCCAACCATAACTGGGCGAGCCAGCTTCCGGGGAGCACCGCAACCCTGCGCAACAGCGACGCCACCCCCGGAGCCCCTTCCCTCTCCTGGGTATTGCGGGCCGCGAAGACCAGGGCCGGCTCGAAATTCGGGTCAGCCTGAAGCGCCCGCCACGACAGGTCGTCTATCGACGTATGGTCACCCCGACGCTGCACAACCTTCGCATAGTTCACCAGAACGAGTGCGTGGTCCCCATTCTCACGCAGGCAGGTTTCGAAAATCGCCGCAGCCTCGTCGAGCCGGTTGAGTTCAAAAAGCGTGACGCCCAAAAGAACCGCTCCGCTCGCCTTGTCCGGGGTGATCTCCGCAAAACGTCGCGCGGGTTCGAGCATGTCGGCCGCGAATCCCGCTGCGAGTTCGGAGGCGATGATGGGATACAACCGGCCGGCGTCGTTCCACGCGGCCTTGAGCGCGTCGGCGCGATGATCGCGGCGCCACTCCTCACGGGAAATCAGACGCTCGCGTCCGTAGGCGTCGTACACGCCGACCGAGTCGGGCAGCTTGGACACCTCCGGCAGGGCAACCTCATCGGGCTGAGCCTTGGGCGCAGGCGACACGGGAGACGGATCGTTTTCGGAGAGACCAAAGAGCTTGCGGAGGAAATTCATTGGGCGAGGTCAGTCAGACAAAGGCTTGTCCCCTCGCGCGCAAATGCGAAATCCCGCCCTTCGGGGCTCGAATCCCCCCTCCGGGCCGGCGTTCACGGCACCTCGCCCAGCGTCTTCAATTTGTAGTGCAACGCCCTCCTGCTGATCCCGAGCAGGCGCGCGGCCTGGTCGCGCCGGGGAGTCACCCGCTCGAGCGTCGCCCGAATCAACGCGTCCTCCACCTGCGCCAGGGTCATCCCCCTGCGCACCGACAGCAGGGGCTCCTCCCCGGAATCGTTCCCTGCGTCCGGGGGTGGGAGAGGCGCGTACTGCTCTCCGATCTCATGCTCCCGCACCGTGACCACCAGACGCTCGATCAGATTTCGAAGTTGCCGGATGTTGCCGGGCCAGGGGTGCCGAGCCAGCCGCTCCATGAACGCCCCCGAAAAACGCTTTGGCTTGCGCAAATGACGCGCGCTGAAGTGCAGGTTGAAGGATTGCGCCAGGGCCGGAATGTCCTCCCGGCGCTCTCGCAGCGGAGGCAGCTGGAATTCGACGATGTTGAGCCGGTAAAGCAGATCCGAACGAAAGCGACCGAGATTCGACCAGGCAGCCAGATCCCGATTGGTGGCTGCAACGATGCGGACATTGGCGTGCACGGTCCGGGGACTGCCGACCGGACGGTACTCGCCGTCCTCCAACACCCGCAGCAGGTCCCCCTGGCCCTTCGCCGAAAGGTCTCCGATCTCGTCGAGAAAAAGAGTCCCCCCTTCCGCGAGCCTGAACGCGCCCGGCCGGTCGTTGACCGCGCCCGTGAACGCCCCACGTACATGCCCAAACAGCTCGGTCTCCATCAGCGTATCCGGAAGTCCCGCACAGTTGATCGCCACGAAGGGCCCTTGCGCGCGACGGCTCCGGTCGTGCACCGCCCGAGCCACCAGTTCCTTGCCCGTGCCGCTCTCGCCCGATACGAGGACCGGCACCTCCGTCGCCGCAACCTCCGAGATCGTGGCCGCTATCTCCCGCATGCGTCCGCTCGTGCCGACAAATACGTCCGGATCGTTGTGGCGCTTCAGGCTGAGCCTCAGTCTCGGATCCTCGGCGACCAGCGACTGGCGCTCCAACGCCCGCCTTACCGACTCGTGCAGCGCCACCGCATCCACCGGTTTCGACAGGTAGTCGCAGGCTCCCTGGTGGATCGCATCGACCGCCGCCGAAATCGTGCCACCCCGCCCGCATAGGATGAATTCCGTATCCTTCGAAATCGTCCGCACCTTCCCCATCAGCCCCACGAGGTCGGCTTTGTCCGCCTCAAACCCCTTCACGACCAGATTCACCGACTGCTGCGCAGCGAAACGCTCCACCTGCGCCACCGACGACGCACGCAAGACCCGAAACCCACCCTCCAAAAGCAGATCCGAAATCGCGGCGAGATCGTCCGGATTCCTGTCCAACACGACAATCGTGATCTTGTCCGGGTTCATGACTAACGAGTCTGAGCGCAATTCCTGCACGCGGCGAGCGCAATTCCTGCGCTAAAACCGGAATTATACGCGTCAATCGTCCCTATCCAATCTACTGGCATAGGATTAAAAAACTTATCTTCAATAGCTTAACTATTACCCTTCTCCTGCTGGCATTGTCGATGCATTGTCATTCCTGCTATGTACTCGGCCGAAGTCTTGAGCCAGCTCCGCACATTGAACTGGCTGAGCCAGGAGGCGCGGCGTCTGCCCTTCGACAGCGCTGAACGCCAGATTCTTTGCGCTCAAATCGAGGCCCTGCGCGCCCGTCTTCCGCTCTCGATGCTGCGCCACCACGACGACCGCGCTAAGCGGAATCTTCCCAGTATCGCCAACATTCAGGATGCCTGCTGCGGCCACTGTGGGAGCACGGTGCCCGGCGGCACGCTTCACGACCTGATCCATCCCGGACGTTTCGGCGTATGCCCGAATTGCGGAGTTTTTCTTTGGTCCGCCTCGAGCGCAGACCCTGCCTCGGAGTTCGATGGCGCCCGTCCGGATGCGGCACCAGCGATTCGTCGGCACTCCGCCGCGGCCCACCCGCGCACCGAACCCGCCTGCCACGCTTCGACGCCGAAGGCCGGGGGCGTCGGCAAACCAATCGGCCCGTCCGCCTCGCGGTCGGGCGCCGCCAAATCGGCGGCGCTGCACGCCGAGGCATGACGGCCGGGCCCCTGCTCTCCCTGGCTGCGGTCGGCACGCTCGCGGGCGTGCCCGCCGGACGTTTTTTGCCGCGCACTTGGCTCGGCCTGACCCTTGCCTCGCTGGGCTGCGCTTTCGCCGCCGCCTTAAATACGGACTTCGGCGGTGTGACCTGGGAATGGCGAAGCACGTTTTTCGTGGCCGGGAGCCACGCGCACCTGCTGCTCGATCCTCTCAGCGCGCTGTTTCTTCTGTTGCTCGCGGTGGTCGGCGCCTGCACCACCGTGTTCAGTCGCGAATACTGGGCCGACGCCGACCACCCGCGGTCCGCCCGGACCGGGCGTTCGTGGTGGAGCCTGTTTCTGTTCACAATGGGTCTCGTCCTAGTCAATGTGAACGGACTCCATTTCTTGCTGGCCTGGGAACTCTTCGCCCTCAGCGGTTATGCGCTGATCACACTCGATCGGACTTCCCAACGAGTGCGATCCGCCGGCTGGCTCTATCTGGCCGCTTCGCACGCCGGAACGCTTCTGCTCTTTGGATTCTTTTCCCTGCTCGCGGCGCGCACGGGTTCGTGGGACCTCGGTCCCATGCGTGACCAGATGGCGCTCGCCCCGCTATTTTGGCTGGCCCTCGCGGGGTTTGGACTGAAGGCCGGTCTCTTTCCCCTCCACGTGTGGCTGCCCTCCGCGCACGCCAACGCCCCCAGTCACGTCTCGGCCCTGCTCTCGGGCTTCGCACTCAAGCTCGGCATCTATGGCATCCTGCGCTTCAGCGGTTGGATGCCGGTGCCGGCCGCCGCGGGCTGGACCGTCGCCGTGCTCGGCCTGCTCAGCGCCGTGCTCGGCGTCGCGTTCGCCCTGGGCCAGCACGATCTCAAACGCCTGCTCGCCTATCATAGCGTCGAAAACATCGGCATCATCCTCATCGGCATCGGGGTCGCGCTGCTCGCCGCGCAGCATGGCAGCCCGCTTTGGGGCCTGCTCGCCCTCGCCGCCGCCCTGCTCCACGTGTGGAATCACGGACTGTTCAAGTCTCTCCTCTTCCTGGGCTCCGGGTCGATCGTGCACGCCACCGGCACCCGTGAGATAAGCCGACTGGGCGGTCTCTGGAGCCGCATGCCGTGGACCACGGCACTGTTTGCCCTCGGCGCCGTGGCCATCGCCGGTCTCCCGCCGCTGAACGGGTTCGTGAGCGAATGGCTCCTGTATCTCGGTCTTTTCGGCGCCGCAGGCGCGCGCGGCCCCTACGCCTGGGCCGCGATTCCCGCAGCCATTCTGCTCGGGGTGACCGGTGCGCTGGCCCTCGCCTGTTTTTCCAAGGTGTGCGGCGTCGTGTTCTTGGGCTCGCCTCGCACATCCGAGGCGGTGCGGGCGCACGAATCCGGCCCGCTCATGGTCGGGTCCATGGCCGCCCTCGGCACCGCGTGCACGGCCATCGGGCTGTTCCCCTTCGCCTTCTGGCCCGCGATCGCCCGCGCCTCCGCCTGCTGGAACCCCACCTGGAGCGTCCTTCCCGTCCCCGGTTCGCTCCGCGCCCTGGGTTGCGCGCAACTGGCGCTTGCCAGCGCGGCCGCGGGCGCCGCCCTCCTGATCGTCCAGCTCTCCCGGCGCGCGGGGATCAGGCGCGCGCCCACCTGGGACTGCGGCTGCGCCGCCCCGTCGCCGAGAATTCAATACACCGCAGGCTCGTTCGCCGCGACCATCACGGAGTGGTTCGAATTCGTGCTCCGGCCCCACCGCACCGACCGGTCTCCGGCATCCCCGTTCCCCACCACAGCCTCGCGCTACTCGCACACGCCCGAAACGGTGCTTGAGCTGGTCGTCGAGCCCGCCGGAACCGGCGTCCTGCGCATCGCCCGTCTCGCGCGTCGCCTCCAGCACGGACGCGTGCAGTCCTATCTCCTCTACCTCGTCACGGGGCTGGCCATCCTAGCCTGTCTCGTGCTCTTCTGGACGAGGAAGTGAATCGTCCAATTTCACAGCCCCCCCTGCCCGATGCTCCGTACGCTCCCTCAGCCTTCCTCTTCCACCTCCCGGTGAATCTCCGCCCATGTACCTGAATCTTGTCCAAATCGCCGAATCCTTCGGCGTCCCGGAAAGGGTCGTCGAAGGTTGGATACGCACAGAGGGCCTCCCCCATACGCTCGATCGCGAGCGTCTCCTGTTCGACCGCTCCCAAGTGGCCGAGTGGGCAGCGGATCGAGGCCTGGCCGCCCGCGCCGGGTTTCTCGCGCCCAACGCGCCCGCGTTCGCCACCGCCTGCCGCCTCGAACCCCTGCTACGCGCGGGCGGAGTCTGGAGGGACGTGGCCCCCCAGGGCGTACCCGACATTTTCGACCGCGTGATCGCGGCCCTTCCCGGGGCAACTCCTCCGGTCCGTGGCCTGCTCACTCGCCGTCTCAGGACGTCCGGAGGCATCACCTGGGCGCCCATCGGCGGCGGGTTTGCACTGCCCCACCCCAGTGTCCGTGTCGCACTCGGCCACGATTCGGGCACGATCGCCCTTCTTTGCCTCAAGTCCCCGTTCGCCCTCGAAGAGGCGCCCATCGACGGCGTTCCGGTGACGCGGATGCTCTTTGTCATCGCGCCCTCCCCGCGCGCCCACCTCGACGTTCTCGGACGTCTCAGCCGCGCCCTCGCCAAGACCTCATTCAGGACCCTGGTCGCCGACGCGGCGCCCGACGAACAACTCTTCAGCTCGCTTCGTCAGGCTGACGATGCGACGGCCGCTGCTGCCGTATCGGGAGAGCGGGCATGACGGCCGGATTCCTGCTTTCGGTCGGCGCAGTGGCCGCCGTGGCGGCGACCGCGGCCGGTCGCCGCCTGCCCAGGATATGGCTGTCCCTGGTATCGCTCGCCTGCGCCGCGGCACTCGCCGCGTCCGTGCGCGTTCTTGCCGGTGCCGGAGAATGGGAATGGCGGAGCACGTATGCACTCGCCGGCCAGCCCGTTCATCTACGCTTGGACGCGCTCTCCGCCCTGTTTCTCGCGCTCCTATCCTTCATCGGCTGCTCCGGCGCTGTCTTCTCGAGGGAGTATTGGTCCGACGAGCACAAACCCGATTCCGCACCCCGCGGACGCGTCGCCTGGATCTCAATGCTGATCTGCATGGCGCTGGTGCTGACGGTTTCGAACGGACTCCACTTCCTCATCGCCTGGGAACTCTTTGCAGTGTGCGGGTATTTCTTGCTGACCCTCGATCGGGGCAACGGCGACGCCCGTGCTGCAGGCTGGCTTTATCTGACCTGCTCGCATGCCGGCACGCTTGCGCTTTTCGCCTTCTTTTCACTGCTCGCGGTGCACACCGGGAGTTGGGACCTCGGTCCGATGAGGGATCGGCCTGAACTCGCTCCACTCTTCTGGCTCGCTCTCTTCGGCTTTGGAGTGAAGGCAGGACTTTTCCCACTGCACGTATGGCTGCCCTCGGCCCACGCCAATGCGCCGAGCCATGTCTCCGCACTGATGTCCGGAGTGGCGATCAAGATGGGAGTCTACGGAGTCCTGCGTTTCAGTGGATGGCTTCCCACACCACAGGCGGCCGGCTGGGTTCTTGTCGCCCTCGGCGCCTCGGGCGCCCTGTTCGGAATCGTGTTTGGTTTCGTCCAGAACGATCTCAAGCGCCTGCTCGCCTATTGTTCGGTTGAAAATGTCGGCATCATTTTCGTCGGTCTGGGCGGGGCCCTCATCGCGCTTCGACACGGCGAAGCTCCCTGGGGCATCCTGCTCCTCGCCGGGGCCCTGTTGCACGTATGGAACCACGGCGCGTTCAAATCCCTGCTCTTTC